>CAZAPN010000045.1:0-10820 GCA_964487145.1 uncultured Planctomycetales bacterium
ATACACCATTAAAAGGGGAAACAACTTATACTTATCGTGTGAGAGCCTATATTTTAGGTGAAGTTTCGAACTCCTACTCCGAATATTCCAACCTTGCTTCCGCGACAACTCCAGCAGATTCCTATGTCTGGAATCTCTGGGTCGACTATCCAGCATCCGGAGTTGTAGCTTCTGGGGGAATTATCATTATAAAATGGACATGTCCCGCACCACTATCAGATGATCGAATAGCCATGTATACCCTAGGAGAACCATTCGCCACTTTATATACTGATATTCGATCAACAAATGGGGGATACGAAGGATCCATCTATTTCATAGCCCCTTCTACTCCTGGTGATTATGAATTCCGGTATCTCCAAAACGGGCTGAATGTTGCCTATCCGAAAGAAGGAGATCCTCCTGTTGTCATTACAGTACAATAACTGATTTATGAAATTCATGTTCGCTCTTTATAAAGAATCCCATCACGTCGATGGGATTCTTTATTTATTCTCCTCAACCAGAAACCTGCGGCTGCAAGGCCGGAGAGCATGTCGTTGGCAGATCCCCCTGCGAAGTCTTTCGACAAACTCAAAATCCCGAACGAAATCACTGTACTAAACGAGCAGTGAAAAGAAAGAATTAGCAAAGAAGGGTTTTGACTTGGAAGATATTGCCGAAATATAACAAAATACTATGACCATAAGATCATAGCTTCGTGGTGTTAGGATTAGCCACCTCTTCTGTGTTCTTTCTCCTTGTAAGCGGCATGCAACCTTCCTTTAAAAACCTAGAAAAGGTTGCTAAACCGTCGACACAAAAAAAATCGGGGCGTTGGGATTAGCCATCTCTTCTATTTTTTCTTATTGTAGATGGCATCCCGCCTTCCTAAATTTATACCGAGGAAAGGCGGGAGAACTCTTAAATATTTCACATTTAGAAAAATCCATCGGGGCGCTGGGATTTGAACCCAGGACCTTCTGCTCCCAAAGCAGACGCGCTAGCCAAGCTGCGCTACGCCCCGTTTTTCATCGCTTTTTATCTTGGAAAACAGCATCGAGCCCTTTGGGGCGAGATGCCCCATTTCTCCCTCGTCGCTTCACTCCTCGGGATTAATTCGCCCATTGGGTTTATGTTCCGCCCTTCGGGCATCCATAAACCCAGGGCTCATTAACAAGCTGCGCTACGCCCCGTAAATGGAATGAAAAAGTAATTTCTGGAGAGATATCAACATCAGCAAGCCTTTTTACCAGTCACCCTAGGCTCATTTAGTGGTTTAGTATAGCATCTACCCTCAAGACTTTCAACCTGAGAAACTTTGTCATAAAAACGGTCTCTCATTGAAGAAACCGTTCGGTTTCGTTATAATATCAATCTATGATGAAAAAAATTATTACCATCGTGCTAGGATTAATTATCTTCCTTCTTGTAGGAACTTGGATTTTAAACACCTTCGTCTTCCCGACAACCTTCAAGAAGATCATCAAACAAAACCTCGAAGACAATCTCAATCGCCGTGTAGAAATAAGCACAATCTACATCCACCTTTTCCGTGGAATTGTCGCTGAAGAAATTTCTGTCTTCGAAAAAGACACCCCCGGAATCCCCCTATTAACTGTCAAAAACCTTTCCTTCTCTTTTTTGTATTGGCCATTTGGGAAACAAAAACAAATTATCTTGCCTCAAATCCATATCCAACAACCTTCCTTGCGAATCGTCCGCAAGAACCTGGATGTTTGGAACTTTAGTGACCTCATTTCTTCCCCAAGAAGAACCAAAACCCAAGGATCTCCCGCGGTTATTTTCGGAGAGATAACCGTTAACGATGCCACAATTTCTATCATTGATGAAAAACAATGGCCCGCAATTTCTGAAGTATTAGGCGAAGTGGACTTCAAGGCGCATCCCACATTGACAAAACAAATTTCCTTTTCATTAAAAATTAATTCTATCAAATCCTCTCCCGATGGGCTTATCGAGGCACAAGGCACTCTGGATCCAAAGACCATGGAGTTTTCTTTGCATCCCAAAATCAAAAATATTCGACTCAATCCTTATTTGTCTTACCTCAAACTTTCGGATCTTTTCACCTGGACAGAAGGAACAATCCTTGCGGGGGATGGAATGTTCTCTTCAGAAAACAAAGCATTTCACGGCAAGGGAAAGATCAAAACACAAAACATGAAGGCCAAACTTAGTTCCGGCCCAGTTTTCAGTGGCAATCCCACGATGACCTTTGCCTTTTCTTTGCCGCACGATAAAAAAGAAAATCTGGATTTCAAGGTGCTCGTTGATCCTGATGATACAAAAATAGAATCACTGCCCTATTTGAAAACAATCGATCGCTTACAAGGGACCCTGGTCATAGAACCCAATTTATTAAAAACTCAATCCTTAAAAGGAAATATCCAAAAATCCGAATTTGAACTTAGCGGATCTATTTTGGGTTTTCAAAATCCTGAAGGGGACATTCGCCTTCATCTTAAAACAAAGCTTGAAGACATTCTGTCCATAATCGGCAGGGATTTTCAGGGCGTCTCTTTGGAAGGGGAAGGCCCTACCGAAATCAACGCCCAATTCAAAGGCCCTTTGCTTTCTTTGAGCACGGTTAAAGTACAAGCGTTTGCTCAACTGCAGGATGTTTCCCTTAAAACAAATAAATTTCCCGAGGGGATTTCCAAACTTTCAGGGCAGATATCCTATGAAGAGAATCTTCTCAAATGGAAGAATTTAAAAGGCACTGTCCTGGATGCTTCCGTGGAATCAGATGGCGAAATCACGGATTTGACTAAGCCCACCGGATCATTGACTCTTAAAGCAATGAATATCGACTTAACAAAAATCCGGAATTCATTTCCCGCCTTTTTTGACAAATATGGGATTTCTCCAAGCGGAAAAAGCTCTGGAATAATCCATTATGTTGGCGCATTAACAACACAAGAAGGCGCTCAAATTGCTTGGACCCTGAACCCTGAAGGGATTTCCTTAAAAACAAAAAAGATCCCCTGGAACCTCTCGAATATTTCCGGAAAGATCACAGGATCGTCAGATTCAATGGTGCTTAAAGATATTCAAGGAGTTTTGAATAATGAAAATTTCACCCTGAATGGTCAAATCTCAAATTTCAAAGAGCCACATATCGAGGCCACAATGAGTTCTGGCCATATGGAATTAAAAGGCCAAGGCCAGCTCAAGGATAAAAATTTGACGATCGCATCTCTAAAAGGGCATTACTTCAATTCATCGTTCGCCTTTAAAGGAGAAATAAACCTTTTAGAAGATAAGCGACCTTATCTCGATCTATTAGGCGATATTAATCTCGATTTAGCAGATCTCCCTTCCCTAGCACCCTCATACAAAGACACTTTTCTCAAAATGAATCCTGCCGGAAAGATTTCCGTCAAAGGAAGTGTCCGAGGGAACAGCGAAGATTGGCGCAGTCTAGATATTGCTTTTGATGCCACAAGCCCTGAAATCAAATCATATGGTTATCAAGCCCAAGGGGTCGCTTGGAAATATTTACAACAAAATCGAAATGTGGACCCTTGCACTTTAACCGCGGGTTTCTATGGGGGGAATGTCAAAATTGGGGTCACAACCGATTTGACAAAAAATAATCTTCCGTTTCTAACCCATTTCACTCTCGAAAATACAGATTTGTCTCTGCTGAAGAAAGACACAAAATGGAACTCGGAAGACATTTCAGGACTTTTAAATTTAAGCTTCACCGGCAACGGAGAACTGATCAACCTTAAGACAATTGAAGGGAATGGTGGAATTGCTGTTACTGAAGGCCATCTGGGGAAACTGAACCTGCTAGAAGGATTAGGGAAATTCCTATTTATTCCCGAGTTTGAAAATATCACATTCAATGAAGTGAAAGGAGATTTTAAAGTCGCTGAAGAAAAAGCAACAACTGACAATCTTTATCTAAAAAGTGAACAAGTCGTTTTCTTCTGCCGAGGTTCAGTGGCTTTTGGAGGGAATTTGAGCATGAGTATTTTCTCCCAATTCAGCCAGGAAACGATCCTCAACTCGCCGTCTCTAAAAAAGGTCTTAACGGGGATCCTTACACAAACCGACAATTATCTCACGATCAAATTAAGCGGAACGCTCCAGGACCCCAAATATACGGTTGTCCCTTCGTCAGTGGACATGTTGCAAAGGACAACCGGGATCATCCTCGACGGGATTCGAAGTATTTTTGAATGACCTTCTTGATTTTTTTAAAAGCCCTCGCACGATGGCTGATGTTGGCTTTAATTTCGCAAGGAAGCTCTCCAAATGTTTTTCCGTAACGGGGAATAACAAATAAGGGGTCGTAACCAAAACCGTTCGTTCCTCTTTCTTTGGTCGCAATCAAGCCGCTGCAGCTTCCCCGGACAACATCAACGATACCATGTCGATCCACTAAAGCCACAAGACAACGATATCGAGCCTGCCGCTTAGCCGAAGGAATTCCTTTTAACTCCTTAAGAAGCTTGGCATTATTTTTCTTATCTGTTGCGTTGTCTCCTGAATATCTCGCCGAGAAAACACCAGGCCGATTATTCAAAGCTTTGATTTCTATCCCGGAATCTTCACCCATGGTCAACTTTTTCGTATACAGAGCAATCGTCGCGGCTTTCTTGATGGCATTTTCGGCGAACGTCTTTCCGTCCTCTTCAATCATAGGAAGGTCCGGATAATCCGCCAAAGATGTAATCGTAAGATCCAGATCTTGTAAAAGCTCCTTGATTTCCTTTAGCTTCTTTTTATTCCGTGTTGCCACGAGAAGTTCGCGCATGTCATCTCCTTGAATTATTATAGAATTTACTGTTGGCGGGGGGAATTTCTTGCTTACTCCTCACGCTTTTGGCGTCAGGGGTAATGCCGGCATTCAACTTGGGTCGCTTCGCCTCTCCACCCACAGAGAGGCTCCCCAAGTTGAGCCGTCATTAAATCTCTAAAGTATTTAAAGTCTTCTTCTGGATTTCAATCAAATCTTCGATCCCTTTTTGGGCCAGTTTGAGAAGATGGTCCAATTGATTCTTAGAAAAGGGCTTGCCTTCGGCGGTCCCCTGGATCTCGACGATTTTTCCCGAACCTAACATGACAATATTCATGTCCATATCAATTTTGGAATCCTCGTTATAGTTGAGGTCCAACAAAAACTCATCGTCTTTGATTCCGACACTCACCGCGGCCACATAATCTCTGATGGGAATGCGATCCACGAGACCATCCTTTTTGATTTTGATCATAGCATCAGCGAGCGCCACAAATCCCCCCGTGATGGAGGCCGTCCTGGTTCCCCCGTCAGCCTGGATAACATCACAATCAATTTTTAAAGTTCTCTCTCCTAACTTTTTAAGATCAATCGCGCTTCTTAAAGACCGGCCAATCAAACGTTGAATTTCAAAAGTGCGCCCGGAATTCTTATCTCGTCCAACACGCGATTGACACGACCTGGGCAACATTCCATATTCGGCGGTAATCCAACCCGTCCCCGAATTCTTTAAAAATGGGGGAACTGTTTCTTCCACCGTTGCCGAGCAAACGACCTTGGTCTCGCCGAATTCGATAAGACAGGACCCCTCAGCATATTTTAAATAATTGCGGGTAATTTTGATTTTTCTGAGTTTGTCGAGTCCTCGGCCATCATGACGAATCATAAATATCCTTTCTTTCGTTTAGGAATTTTGGGAAGAATATTCGGCCACAACTGTGGTGGCAATGCCACCCCGCGGATTCATAACGACTTCCACCTTGGCCCATCGAGGCTGAGAGGCTTTTACGATATCATCCAAAATTCTATTCACAAGATGCTCATGAAAGATCCCAATATTACGATAAAAAATAAAATAAAGTTTCAACGATTTAAGCTCAAGGCATGCCTGGGCGGGCTCATAAATTATTTTGACCGTTGCAAAATCAGGCAGACCTGTCTTTGGACAAATGCAGGTAAATTCCGGAAAAACCAAATCAACCGTATATGAACGGTCGGCATATTGATTCTTCCAAACATCAATTCTCGGTGTCTTAAGACTTCGAATGCTTCCTTGCAACCCTTCATAAGAACTCTTTGCCATGTCGCTCACCTTAAATTCCATATCTTGTGAAATTGAGGCACTATTCTAACATCTGACAGGTACTTTAGGCAACATTCTTGAAAATGGACGCATTGGTTCATTATTTTATGCTGAGGGTCAAAAGCGTTCGGCTGCAAAACACATGTCACATCAGGATTGATTCCGGCAATCAACTTGGCCATGGTCCTCACATCCTTGAGTTCTGTTTTTTGGGTCATCACCGTTTTGATAAAAGCATCTTTCGCCAAGGCGATCTTTAAAAACTTTGCATGATGTTCCCAATACGCGCTTAATCCCGTTGAGCTTGGCAGTTTGAAATCCATGGCAATCATATCAACGTTCTTAATAATTCGCCCCAGTTCTTTATATAAAACGCCATTCGTTTCTAAATAAACTTTCATTCTCTTTTTTCTTAAAACCGGCAGAAATTCTTCAAGGAAATCAATCTGACAAAGCGGTTCTCCCCCAGTCAAACTCACAGAATGACTCAGGCGAATTTCTTTTTCAATAATTTTCAATAACTTACGGGCTGAATATTCTGAAACTCGTGTTTTGAAGGACTTTGCCTGGGGCGTATCACACCAGGGACAATTCAAATGACAGCCCTGGAAACGGATGAAAAGCTGTTTTAAACCAACATACTTTCCTTCACCCTGAATGGAAGTGAAAATTTCGTTAATCTTTGCGTTCATCGTAATAAGGGATCAGTTTTAGAAACAGCGGCAAATCCCTTTTGCCGCAACACGCAACTGTCGCATTGACCACAAGGACGTTTTCCGCCCAAATAACACGACCAGGTTAAATGATAAGGGACTTTTAACTTAAGACCAAGCCGGATAATATCTTCTTTGCTCTTATACAATAACGGCGCCTCCACGCGGATGGTTTTTCCTTCCGTCCCCATTTTGATCCCCGTCTTTAACACCTGCTGAAACGCTTTTAAAAATGCCGGCCGGCAATCCGGATACCCCGAATAATCGCGTGCATTGGCTCCAATAAAAATTTTTTTAGCACCGATCACCTCCGCATAAGAAGCAGCAAAACTTAAAAAAATGATATTTCTCGACGGGACATAAGTTGTTGGAATATTTTTTGTATTGATTTCTCGTTTTAAGGGAACAGCCATCTTTCTATCTAACAAGGCAGATCCTTTCCAGGGAAGGCGAAACGGAATCATCTTAAAATCCTCGCAAACTAAACGAGCAATCCTTTGGGCGGAAACAATCTCTTTTTTATGGCGTTGGCCATAATCAAAGATAAGGCCAAAGGTTTTATACCCTTGGGACCGGGCGAAATAAAGGGTTGTGGTGGAATCAAGCCCACCGGATAAAAGGACTATAGCTTTTTTCATAACTTTAGGGTACAGGGTATAGGGGATGGTTATTTAGGAAAGTTTTTACTGCCCCCTAAACCCTATCCCCTATATCCTATCTCGAATATGTCACGCTCGCGGTATCCGACTCCCAAACTGTTACGCGTTTTAACTTGAGCGGCCGGCATACTTTGGAGAACCCGTCAAAAATATATCTCGCGAGATTCTCAGTGGTGGGATTCATTCTATCAAACGGCGGGCAAATATTCAAATGGCGATGATCGATCGTCGAAAGGAAATCTTTCAATTGTTTTTTAACAACAGAGAAATCCACAATCCGTCCGATGCGGTCCAGAGAACTTTTTGTGACAACCACTTCAACTTTCCATGTATGACCGTGAAGGATTTTGCATTTCCCTTCATGGCCCCTCAAGGAATGCGCGGCGGCAAAATCGGTTTTAATCGACAATTCATACATGGCTGCACCTGCGCACGGTTTGAATGTGGCGTCCGAGAAAACGACGCGCTAATCGGCGGAAATGCTTGGGCTGATCACTGACTAAAAAGACATGTCGGCCAGCTTGTTTGCGCGTCTGCCTCATTCCGCTGTTTTCTAAAAGTTCCTTCACTTCTAAAGCCAATTCTTGGGCTGAATCAACGAGCAAGACTTTTTTCCCCATGACTTTTTGAAGGACAGATTTTAAAAGCGGATAATGGGTACATCCCAAAATCAACGTGTCCACCTTGAAAGAAATAATCTTTTTCAGGTATGCCTGAGCGATATCCTCAGTTTCTTTGCGGTCAAACCAGCCCTCTTCAACCAGCGGAACGAATAACGGACACGCTTTATCAACGACTTGAATCGAACGATTTATCTTCTTGATCGATTTGGTGTAGGCCCGGCTGTTAATGGTGGCTGGAGTGGCAATGATTCCCACCCGCTTATTCCGGGTCACTTCAACGGCTTTCTTCGCCCCGGGATGGATGACCCCAATAATCGGCAAAGAGAAAGTCTTTTTTAAAATCGGCAGAGCCAAGCTCGAAGACGTATTACAAGCAACAACGATCATCTTGACTTTATGTTGGAGCAAAATGGCCGCGTTTTCCTGGGAAAACCGGATAATCGATTCCTTAGACTTCGTCCCATAAGGTACGCGGGCCGTGTCCCCGAAATAAACAATATCCTCATTGGGAAGCTGACGAATCAATTCCTTGATAACCGTTAACCCCCCGAGGCCGGAATCAAAAACACCAATGGCATAACGTTTTTTATTAATAGCTGGCATAATTTAAAATGCTTTTCCCTAAATTATCCGCAATCTTTTGGCGATATTCCGACGATTCCAATAGATTGCCTTCCTTTTGGTTGGATAAAAACCCTACCTCGACGAGAATAGCAGGAATCAAGGTGTTTTTCAAGACAAAGAATTCCGAGGACTTGACCCCACGATTCTCCGAGCTAATCCCGTCGGCCGTCACCGCGGCAACCCGGCCGGCCAATTGTTTGGACTCTGCCTGTTTATGAACATAGATCATATCTAAAAGGATTTTCTCTAAGACCGGGGAATTTTTCTGCATAGCGAAATGATTAAACATCTCTTGAGAATTGGGTTTCACCTCATTGCCCCATTTGAGTTGATCAATATCCCGCAGATGATAGACCTCAAAACCATGGGCACTTTTGGCCCGGGAAGAGTTGACATGGATGCTGACAAATAAATCTCCTTTTAAACGGGACACCAAGGCCACACGGTCTTCCAAAGAAATAAAAACATCGCTCGAACGGGTCAATGTCACCTGGATCCCTTGATTTTCAAGATTTTGTTTTAAACGTTTTGCAATATCAAGTGTGATGTTTTTTTCAACCAAGTTGTCCCGCCCCATCGCCCCGGGATCATATCCTCCATGACCAGGGTCAATGATAATTTCCTTAAAACGACGGGCCAAAGGAGCAATCCTCCTTAAAAGCTCATCAATCACTTTCTGTTTGAAATCAGGGGGGACAAGAATTTTGTCTTTACTTCGACGGACAGGGCTACTTAAGGTCACTTTTTGGTTATTCACCATCACGACAGAACTGCCAACCATAACTTTCGCCAATAATCCTTGTTTATCTAAAGTAATGACCTGGCCGACATTATCCGATCGCCATTCAATATCATGGAGCTCGCAGAGTGTTTTTAAAGAGGCCTCTTCCAATGGCGGGCGCACGCTGGGAGCGGCACAGCCGACCCAGGAGAAAACCAAGAGAAGGATGAAAACACGAAAACGCGTTAGGGTTGGGACAAATCCCTGATGAGAGAATATATTTAATTGCTCCATGAATGATCTGAAGAAAATTCTGAATCGTGAATATCCCCGCTCATAATGCGGGGAGTTAAAAAGATAACGAGTTCTGTTTTTCTAACGGTTTTATCTTTATTGCGGAAAGCCAGACCAACAATCGGGATGTCCCCGATGACAGGGACTTTATTGACAGTATCAATTTTTTCATCTTTAATGAGACCACCAATGACAATGGTGACCCCGTCCTTGACCATCACGGTTGTTTCGGCCTCTGACGTATCCACAACCGGAATCTGGTTGTTATTACTCGTCGTGACATAACTGATCACAGAACTGACTTCCGGCTTGATCTTCATGGTGACAAATCCGTCATTATGGATCGTGGGGGTAACATAAAGCTTAACGCCCACCTCAACAAAATTAACACTCTCCGCTGTGGTCACGGGACCACTGGCGGTTGTGGTGGTCGTCGTGGTGACATACGGCTGTGTTGAGCCAACGAGAATCTTAGCCTCTTCATTATTCAAGGCCGTGATGCGAGGGCTGGACAAAAGTTTTGTGTCTCCGATGGTCTTTAAGCCTTCAATCAAAACAGTATAATCATCCGTGCTCAATGTCCCAATGCTGAGCTTGCCGTATTTATCGGTGGCTGACAAAACATCAAATGCGTTATCAAGCTTCAATGTGTGGTATCCGCTGACCAAGGCTTCCCAGTCGACCCCCATCTTATGGGCTTCGGTCAGAGTAATCTGCATGATCTTCGCCTCAATCAAAACCTCTTTTTCTTTTTCATCAAACGCGGAAACCAGCTGCTGAATCTGTTCAATGGATTTTGCCTTTTCAATAGACTGTGTTAGACTGGCATTAGTCGTGTTATATACTGTGTGGGCACTCTTGCGGGATTCTTCGGCGGTTGCTCTGAGATTTTCTGCGCGCAGCTTGATTTCATTAGCCGCCAACATACCATTGCCAGCTTTATCAGCCAAATCTTCTATAGCATCACTGATTTCATGGGAGGTGGCATTCATCTCTTCGGCTCCTGCTGCAGTTTCTTCCATACCGGCCGCCAATTGCTGAGTGGTTGCAGAAACATCCTCGATATCTGAATGTAGTCGGTCTACTTCTCCGACCGTATTTTCTATGGCACCCTCTATAGAGTTTGTCTCCTT
>CAZAPN010000046.1:0-6528 GCA_964487145.1 uncultured Planctomycetales bacterium
CGGATTGATTTCTGACTGGGAGGGCTCAACCCAGCAGGCGGTGTCTGAATATGAGCAAGCCTTGAAATTTGACCCTGAAAATTTTATTGTTCATTTACGCCTAGGTTCCAATTATGCGCGTATCGGAAAAATTGAAGAGGCCATTAAAGAATTAAAGACGGCCGCAACGCTTAATCCCGAAGAAGTCCAAACGCATTATCTTTTGGCGTTGATTTATTCCAGCCAACAAGATTTTGATAAAGCCGCGGAAGAATACGAGGCGATTTTGAAACAGTTGTCCAAGAATGATCCTCAAAATGTTGAGATTTACGGATATTTGGGGCAATTGTATTATTCCCAAAAAAAATATGAGAAGGCGATTGAGCAATTTCAAACGATCATTCAGAAGGAACCTAAAAATGCGGATGTCCTGTTTGCTTTGGGCGCGATTTATCTTGATCAGAATAAGCGTCGCGAAGCCGCGGATTATTTTAAACAGGCCATTACCATTGATCCTGAGCATGAAAACAGTTTGAATTCTTTGGGCTATCTCTATGCCGAAGATGGCATCGAATTGGATACGGCCTTGGATTATATTCAGCGGGCTTTAAAGATTTCGCCGGATAATGGCGCTTATTGGGATAGTTTAGGCTGGATTTATTTTAAGAAGGGAATGAATAAAGAAGCCCTTGAAAATTTACAAAAGGCCATTGATTTGTTTGAGGACCCTGTGATCTATGATCATTTGGGAGATGTCTATTTAAAATTAAATGAGGCGGCCAAGGCCTTGGAGAGTTGGAAGCGTTCTTTAGAGCTTGATCCTCAGCAGGAAAGTGTCCAGAAAAAATTAGAATCGATTCAAAAAGAGATAGGCAAGGTCAATTAGCCTTGGAAGATTTTTTGACAATGGTCTGATTTCAACCTGTCGGTACTCCGAATGAAAAGCATCGTCCTTCAGTCTCCTGCCAAATTAAACCTTTTTTTGAAAGTCGTTAATCAACGTCCTGATGGATATCACAATCTCATCACCCTTTTTGAGCGTATTGATTTATGTGATGAGATCAAATTCATTTTGACGGATAACGGCCAGATTTCTATTTCTTGCCAAGACAAGGATGTTCCCTGCGGTCCAAAAAATCTTATTTATAAAGCAGCCCAGTTATTGCAGAAGGATGGCAAAGTGAAAAAAGGAGTTAAGGTGATTCTGGATAAGCGTATTCCCGTGGCCGCGGGATTAGGGGGCGGTTCCAGCAACGGAGCAACAGCTCTTTTGGCTTTGAACAAGCTTTGGAATCTCCGACTTAAACCTGAAAAACTTGTGGAATATGGACGCCAGCTGGGAAGCGATGTGCCATTTTTCTTATATGATTGTTCGTGGGCATTGGGAACATCGCGGGGAGATGACATCAAACCTCTCAGGTTAAAGACAAAATTATGGCACTGTTTGATTACACCTCGGCTTAAAGTCTATTCATCCCAGGTCTTTAAGGCCCTAGGGCTCAAGGCTGCCAAGGCCCCATGTAATAATATATCTAATAATAAAATAAGGCCTGGGAGCGTGGCTACGAATCTGTTGACAAAGAAAGAACTAGATGTTAATATTCTACTTCGCGCTTTACGGAAGAATGACTTTTTAAGCGCTGGAAGCTTACTTTTTAATGGTTTAGAGCCTGCAATTGTGAAGATTTATCCACAATTAGCCAAAGTCAAAGAGAACTTAAAGAGGTTTGATTCTTTAGGGGTTTCCTTTTCGGGAAGCGGTCCCAGTGTTTTTTGCATGACGGAGTCCCGTTTTCAATCTGAAAAAATCAGGAAGACGTTGTCACGACGTTATCAACAGATTTTTACGGTGAGAACATATTAAAAGGAGGACGCAGCCATGGAGATAACCGAAATCAGAGTTTTTCTGAAAGAGGGGCCCGACAAGAAGCTGAAAGCTTATACGACGGTGACATTTGATAATGCCTTTGTTGTCCGCAACATCAAAGTCATCCAGGGGGCTAACGGGTTGTTTATCGCCATGCCGTCTCGAAAGATGAAAACTTCCTGTCCGAAATGTTCTTTCAAAAATGAAATTGGAAGCAAATATTGTAATAAGTGCGGAGCGGAATTGCCTTTTAAAGAACGACGAATGGATGTGAAAGAGGATGATGCTCAATCCGAACATCGTGATATTGCCCATCCGATCAGTCAGCATTTTAGGGAATATCTGCAAAATCATATTTTAGGGGCTTATAAGAAAGAAGTGGAAAAAGGTCCTTCAGTCCAGAAGGAAATCGTCCACAGCGACGACGAATAAGAAGTTTATGGCCTGCCTTCGAGTCTGGTTTCTGATTCAAGAAATGGATCCCGAAAGTTTGGCATTGTTCATAGAAAGTATTCTTTGTCATTCAATAATTGCCCGGTAGTGTAATGGTAACACACGAGAATTTGGATCTCGGTTTCCAGGTTCGAGTCCTGGCTGGGCAGCGCTTTTCGCCTGTGGCGAAAAGCGCAGAGCAATCGAGCAATAGGAAATAGACAATAGAAAAGATGCCCAATTGCGGTCTAATGTTCAATTGAGCTATTGTTCAAATTCGATAATTTATTGTGATTGGAAAGGATAATTTATTTTCGATGACTCCTCTGCAAACCATCATTCTCGCCGCAGGGAAAGGCGTTCGGTTTAAATCCGAGACACCCAAAGTCCTTCATAAGGTTTGTGGTCGGGCCTTGATTGATTACGTGTTGGATGTGGTCCAAAATTTAAGTTCTTTGAACATATTTGTCGTCGTCGGTCATAAGAGTGATGTTGTCACCCAACATATCGGCTCGTGTGCCAAAACTGTCTTGCAGAAGGAACTGTTGGGAACAGCGGATGCCATTAAACGTGTTGCCCCTTATATCAAGAATAAAAGCGGGGACACGCTTGTTTTGTGCGGGGACACCCCTTTGTTACGTTTGGATATCATTAAGAGTTTGTTGAAAAAACACAAGAGTTCCAAGGCCATTTGCACCTTTTTGACCGCAATTATGCCAAATCCAACGGGCTATGGGCGGGTCATTCGCGATGAACAGGGCCATGTGATTGCGATTTGTGAAGAAAAAGACGCGGGGCCTCACCAAAAGAGAATCAAAGAAATCAATACGGGCGTTTATTGTTTTAAGACAAAGGAGTTGTTTGATATCATCAAGGCCGTCAAGATGAATCAAAAAAAGAAAGAATTTTATCTGACAGATGTCGTGAGTTTGTTTTTTGAAAAAGGGAATTTAGTTGAAACCGTGACAACCGATGATTGCTTCGAAGGGCTAGGAATCAATACACGCGAAGAATTGGCCTTGGCTGAAGACACATTACGAAAAAGGATTTTAAAGAAGTTCATGGCCGAAGGTGTCACGATTGTCGATCCTTCGACAACGTTTATCGGAGCAAATGTTAAAATCGGTAATGACACCGTGATTCGTCCGTTTACGGTGATTGAAGAGGACGTCACAATTGGTTCCCATTGCGTGATTGGGCCATTTTGTCATTTAAGGCCCAAGACCAAAATCGGGAATACCGTGGAAGTCGGGAATTTTGCGGAGATTTCAAGGGCGAGTATTGGGGATAATTGTTTCATGAAACATTTCAGTTTTATCGGGGATGCCAGTGTCGGGAATGATGTGAATATTGGGGCGGGTGTCGTGACCGCCAATTTCGACGGGAAGAATAAAAATTTTACAACGATTGATGACCATGCTTTCATTGGTTCTGACTCGATTTTAGTTGCGCCGGTTAAAATCGGGAAAAAAGCAATCACAGGGGCCGGGTCAGTTGTGACCAGGGGCAAGGTGATTCCTCAAGGGGCTGTGGCCATCGGAGTTCCGGCCAAGATTATGGCAAGGAGAGAAAAATGATGAACGGTCTAGCGATTTGTACAGGAAACGCGAATCCGGAGTTGGCAAAAAAGATTTGTCACGCCTTAAAAGTGCCTTTGTCAGAAGTTTTGGTGACTCGTTTCAGCGAAGGAGAAATCCGTGTTCAGATCAAGGATAATATCCGTGGACGAGATGTCTTTATTATTCAGCCGACTTGTCCGCCTCCGAATGAAAATTTGATGGAACTTCTTATTTTGATTGATGCCGCCTCTCGCGCTTCGGCCTCACGGATCACAGCGGTGTTGCCTTATTATGGTTATGCCCGTCAGGATCGCAAGGACCAGCCTCGAGTTCCGATCACAGCCAAACTCGTAGCCAATTTGATTGTCGCCGCAGGCGCCGATCGCGTGTTGACTATGGATTTGCATGCCAGTCAGATTCAAGGGTTTTTTGATATCCCGGTCGATCATCTTTACGCTATTAATGTTTTATGTGATTATTTCGCGAAGAAAAAGGTTTCCAATCTTGTCATTGTATCGCCGGATGTCGGGGGTATTAAGATGGCCCGCGCTTATGCCAAACGGTTATCGGCGCCACTAGCGATTGTCGATAAACGGCGAGAAAGTCCCGAAAAGACCGAGGTCATGCATATCCTAGGAGATGTGAAAGGCAAACGGGCTGTTTTGATCGATGATTTGATTGCGACTGGAAGCTCTCTCATTGAGGCCGCGGAAGCGTTAAGTAAGCAAGGGGTCAAGGATGTTTATGCCGCCGTGAGCCATGGAATTCTCTCGGGAAATGCCCTGGAAAAAATTCATCACTGCAAGGCTTTAAAAGAGCTGGTCATAACGGACAGTATTCCGTTAAAAGATCCGCAGAAGTATCCCAAGATCAAAGTGTTATCAGTGGCCTCCCTTTTGGGCGAGGCCATTAAACGGATTCATCAGGAAGAATCAATCAGTTGTCTTTTTGATGGAGTAAGACGATAAGTCGTATAGACTAAACTGCTAAGCAAAAAGGACGTTGAAGAAAAATGGAAGAAATCAAATTAGATGTTCAAATTCGAGAGGGAGTAGGGACAAGCAAGGCGAAACAGGTTCGCCGGATGGATGCGATTCCCGCCATCATTTACGGCAGCCATAAGAAACCGACAACGATTCAAGTCGATCGCCGGACATTCGAGCGGATCGAGCGACACTATCAGGTTGAACGCGTTGTGATTCATTTAAATCTTCAGGAAAAAGATAAAAAGCCTCAAGATATGGCCGCTATCGTCAAAGAAATTCAACTCGATCCGGTCTCGGACCGCATCCTTCATGTTGATTTTCAGCGGATTTCTTTGACAGAAGAAATCGAAGTCAAAGTTCCTGTCGTGGCCAAAGGCGAATCCCCGGTCATCAAGCAAGGAACAGGTATTTTGGAGCATGCGTTGTGGGAATTGACGGTTTCCTGTTTGCCGACGAATATCCCTCAGCAAATTGAAGTGGATATTAGCGCCTTAAAGCTTCATGATATGATTCACGTTAAAGATATCGCCCTTCCTTCGGGTGTCAAAGTGAAAAACGATCCGGATGCGATTGTTTTCTCGATTGTTGCCCCGATGAAAGAAGAAGTCGCTGCTCCCGCGGCTGAAGGTGCCGAAGCAGCTGCCAGTGCTGAGCCTGAAGTGATTAAAGAAAAGAAGAAAGAAGAAGCCGCTGCTGGGGCTGGTGGTGAAAAAGGCGCAGAAAAGAAACCTCAGGAAGCAGCAGATAAGGGCAAGTAACTTTGTCAGATTCCAAGCTGATTGTCGGTTTAGGAAATCCGGGGAAGACTTACGAAGCGACCCGACATAACATTGGTTTCAGGGTTGTGCAAAATATCGTTCAGAGGTTTGGTTTGAAATTGTCCCGGAAGTTGCTCTTGAAAAGTTTTATGGCCGAAGGTCTTCAGGAAGGGCAAAAATTCTATGTGTTGATGCCTTTGACTTTCATGAACCATTCAGGCTGGGCGGTCAAGCGTTTCATGGCCGCGAAACAAATCGATCCTAAAGACGTTTTGGTTGTTGCGGATGATTTGGATCTTGATTTTGGTCAATTGCGGATACGTGCCAGCGGAAGTCACGGCGGCCATAAGGGATTAAGTTCAGTTATTGTTCATTTGGGAACAGAAAATTTTTCCCGGCTGAAAGCCGGGATCGGTCGGCCCGAGAGAAAAGACGATGTAACGGATTTCGTCCTTTCTCCATTCACTCAACAAGAAAAAAAAGAGCTTGATGGCTTCATCGAACGGGCGGCAGATTGTTGTTGCCTTTGGTTAACCGAAGGCATCACCGAAGCCATGAGCCAATTTAACAAAAGGAAAGAGTAAGCGTATGGCTAATAGAAAGTATGATCTCATGATCATGGTGAAGGCGCAGTTAAGTCAGTTGGAAAAAGAGTCTTTGTTCAAACAGGCCGAGGCAGCTGTCACCAAGGGCGAAGGAAAAATCAATCAGGGCAAAATTTGGATTGATAAACACATGCTTGATTTTAAAATTCAAAAGTGTTCTGAGGTGACGTATTATCTCATTGAATTTGAATCCACCCCTGGAGCGGTTGAGAAGATCAAGCAAGCATTAAAGTTAAACGAAGATATCCTACGTTTTATGATCGTGAACATGGAAAATTCTCGTTAGAGGAGGGGCAAAATGGCTAGTTTGAATAAGGTCTTTTTAATCGGAAATCTTACCAA
>CAZAPN010000046.1:6538-10772 GCA_964487145.1 uncultured Planctomycetales bacterium
GGTATACGCCCGGTGGAGTGGCTGTCGCGAATATGCGAATTGCCGTGAATCGTAAGTTCAAGGATAAAAGCGGGGAAATGAAAGAAGACACCTGTTATATGACGATTACGGCCTGGGATAAACAGGCGGAAGTGTGCAATCAATACCTTCAAAAAGGACGCCCTATTTTTGTTGAAGGACGATTGCAGTCCCGTTCCTGGGAAACCCCCGATGGACAAAAACGAAGTGCCGTTGATGTGCGCGCGGAACGGATTCAATTTTTAGGGGGATCTCCCAAGGAGAATAAAACTGAAGTCGCCCCCGAGGTCGAAAACAGTGACGAAGAAGCTCATCCCGGTTCCATGTCGTGGGGTGCCGAGGGGAACTCTTCAAAAAAAAATCAAGGAGTGAAAGATAACCATGTTCAAGGACAAACTAAAGCAGACACGGTCAGTTGGGAAGAAGAAGACATTTCATAACGGGCGCGGGCCTCGCACCCCTCGAACTTTTGACGGAGTGAAAAAGGCCAGGAGGAGCACCCGCTATATTATTCCTCCGGGAACAAAGATTGAATATAAAAATATTCCTCTTTTACAGAGATTTGTGACCGAGAGAGGAAAAATTGTTTCTCGTCGACTTACGGGCGCTTCCGCAAAACAACAGCGCGCCTTGACGGACGCGGTCAAAAAAGCAAGGTTCCTAGGCTTTTTATCCCTTTCAACATTGCGCAGAGCCCCGCTTATTCATAGCAATGTTGAAACGAATCGTCCCTAAGAACATTTGATGAAATGAATTCTTGAAAAGACAGGAGACCTTTGATTATGGAAGTGATTCTTTGTAAAGATGTCCCGAATTTAGGCAAGGCCGGAGCCGTGGTCAAAGTGAAGGAAGGGCACGCCCGTAATTTTTTATTTCCTCAAAAAGTGGCTTATCCTGCGACGGCAACAAATGTTAAACGGATTGAACAACAAAAAGCTCAGCAGGCGGTTGTCGAGCAAAATGCCAAAAAACAAGCTGAGGATTTGTCGCAAAAGATTTCCAAATTATCTCTGACGGTATCCGTCGAGGTTAATGACCTTGATAAACTTTATGGTTCAGTGACTGAACTCGATATCATGAAAGCATTGGAAATTGAAGGATATCAAATTGAAAAGAAGGACATTCTTCTGGAAAAGCCCATTGAAGAATTAGGTATTTATGAAGTTGGCATTAAGCTCCACCCTGAGGTGAAATCAACCGTACGGGTGTGGGTCACAAAGAAATAAATTTTTCCATGGCCAATATCTTACAATCCCATCAGGATGTGAAGGTCCCTCCTCAGAATATTGAGGCCGAACGATCTGTTCTGGGGGCGATGTTGATTGATGAAGAAGCCATTGGGGTCGCTATTGAAATTATTGAGGTCGACTCTTTTTATGTTGAAGCCCATCGCCAAATCTTTACTGCCATCCTGGAATTATTCAATCAGCACAAAAACGTCGATTTAATTACCCTCTCCGACCATCTCAAGAGCCAGGGGTTTTTGGACGCCGTGGGGGGCGTCACGTATTTGACCCAGCTTGTGGATTATGTCCCGACCTCCGCGAACATTAGCCATTATGCCCAGATTGTCAAAGAAAAAGGTGTCCAACGGCAGTTGATCAAAAATGCGACTCAAATTATTGCGGATAGTTTCGAGACAGGGATCAATGTCGATGAATTGGTCGATAAAGCAGAACGCTTGATTTTTCAGATTGCTGAATCACGAGAACGGAATCCGTCTGTTCATATTAAAGAAATTATCAAGGAAAGCATTGAAACGATCGATACGCTTTATCAGCGTAAAGAGCATGTCACAGGGATCCCTTCCGGTTTTGAAGAATTTGATAATATGACCTCTGGGTTACAGGATTCGGACTTGATTATTGTCGCAGGACGTCCGTCCATGGGAAAAAGCGCTTTTGCTGTTTCGTTAGCCGAGTATTCGGCCATCCATAAAAATATGGGAGTGGCATTTTTTAGCCTTGAAATGTCCAAAGAACAGCTTGTCCAGAGGATGTTATGCTCTCACGCGCGCGTCGACGCCCACAAGTTAAGATCAGGATTTTTGTCCCCATCGGATTGGCCGAAATTAACGGCTGCTGCCGGAAAACTTTCTGCCTCCCCGATTTTTATTGATGATACGCCGGCCATTTCTGCCCTGGAGTTGAGGGCCAAGGCCCGGCGCCTTAAATCGGCTTATAATATTCGTTTGTTAGTTTTAGATTATTTGCAGATGATGAGAAGTTCTGCGCGATCCGAAAGCCGTCAGCAGGAGATTTCCGAAATTTCGCGTTCCTTAAAAGCCTTAGCTCGAGAATTGGATATACCGATTATCGCGATCAGCCAGTTGTCTCGGGCGGTCGAAAGCCGTCCGGATCATCGTCCGCAGCTTTCCGACCTGAGGGAGTCCGGCGCGATTGAACAGGATGCGGATTTGGTCGTTCTTTTGTTTCGCGAGGAATATTATACGCCGACGGAGGAGAACCGCGGAATCACCGAAATCATTGTGGCCAAACAGCGTAACGGCCCTGTTGGAAAAGTGAATTTGACATTCCTTCGCGAGTATATGCGTTTTGAGACTTTAAAGCGGGCTGATTGATGAATATCAGGGAAGAAGGCAATCAGCAAAACCAAAAATTGTTGGTCTGTGTTGACAGACGAACATACAAACTATACAATGAGCCTATGTTAAAAATCCGTCCGATCATTATTTCAATCTTTTTCTCGTTTTTATTGATGAATCCCCCTTTTGTTTTAGCTCAAACAGAAAGCGCTGATATTTTAACGGCTCCTTCGGTCAGTGAATCTCAAGTGCTTGTGAATGAAGCAATTTCGGCCCAAAAAGAAGAGACGTCGACATCGGCTCCTGAGGTTCCTTTGTCTTCTGATGCTTCTGCAATTCCTGTTGTGGCTCCCTTAAAGGACCCTATCGTTGATCAGACCACAGCGCCTGGACTAGATCAAGAAAAGAAGATCGTCAAGGCTGTTGAGATTCAAGGAAATAAAACCATTGCCGTGACGAATATCATTTCGAAGATCAAGACGCGCGTTGGCCAGGAATATTTGCAATATGTCATCAGTGATGATATCAAGCGTCTTTATAATATGGGATATTTTTCCGATGTGAGCGTTGACCGCAAAGACCAAGACGGCGGGTTTAAGGTCATTTTTTATTTGGTGGAAAAACCGATTGTGGAAAAGATTACCTTCACCAAGCTCCGTTATTATAATTCACGGTCTTTGCTCATCAAGTTGAATGTGAAGGAAGGCAAGTTCCTGGATAATAAACTTTTGAAAGATGATGTTGAGATGATCAAGGACCTCTATTCGAAAAAGGGGTTGACCACGGTTTCGGTTGATGTCGAAATGGATTTGGACAAGACAACGAACAAAGTGAAACTTCATTTTGTCATTCAAGAGGGGTATCGCGTCAAAATCAAGAAAATTAATGTCGAAGGAAACAAAAATTTCCCCGACAAACAAATTGTCCGGCTCATCAAAACGCGCTGGGCCTGGCTTTTGAATCCGGGGTATCTTAAGGAAGATCTTTTGCAGGAAGACATGGAACGTATACGATCTTTCTATGAGCGGCAGGGTTATATTGATGCCAAGGCCGATTATGCTTTGGATTATCAAGATAAGGGGCGGTTGATTGTCAATATCACAGTTGATGAGGGACAGCGCTATTATACAGGGAAGATCACTGTTCAGGGAAATGCGGTTGCTTCCCAAGAAGAAATTTTAGGCATTATGAAGGAAATTAAGGTTGGAAAGATTTTTAGCCGTGAATTATTGGATGTGGATTTGTCCAACATCCGGACCCTTTATTTTGATAAGGGGTATATTTTTGCCGATGTGAAAGAATCGACCTCGTTAAATCCCCAGGACGGCAAGGTCGAAATCCTTTTGGAAGTGAAAGAAGGACAATTAGCCTATGTTAATAAAGTCAAAGTGCAAGGCAATATCCGGACCCGTGATATTGTTATCCGTCGGGAATTGAGATTAAACCCCGGAGATCAGTTTGATGGGGCGAAGCTCCGTCGCAGCAAGGAGCGTCTCAATAATCTCGGGATCTTTGAAGAGGTCAGTTATGATGTCGGGGATACAGATGTCCCGAACCAAAAAGATCTTATTGTGCAAGTCAAAGAGGCGAAAACAGGAAGCTTCAGTTTCGGCGGCGGTTACAGTTCCATTGATCAGATTGTCGGATTTGTCGAAATTGAGCAGAGGAATT
>CAZAPN010000047.1:0-10633 GCA_964487145.1 uncultured Planctomycetales bacterium
AACGGTTAATTCTTAGAGAATAACACATTTTCTTCTGAGGTTTTTGAGTCAAAGATTTATTTGGGGAAGGTGACTGCGATTCCTCAAACGACCCCGGCGGTCACCGATGTCTCGCCGGTCATCACCGAATTGAGAAGTAATAATATTGTTGTTCTTAAGAATCACGGTGTTATTGCAGTTGGTGAGAAACTGTTCGATTGTTTTCTTTTGATCCAAGGCCTTGAAGAGGCGATCAAAACAGATGCCATTAGCCGAATGTATCGTAAAGGCATTTTGGGATCAGCCTTGGAATCGTTATCGACAAATTTAAACGTACTAACAAAAAAGTATGAACTTTTTTCGCAAGAACAGATCGATGAAATTGTCCGTTTGGTAAACACGGATAGTCAAATGAAAGAATTAGGCGCTAAAACTCAAATGACCATGGATTTGGCTGTGAAACTGAGCGAAACAGGAAAGGTTTATAGTTTTAGTTTTAAGAATGGAGCGATCGTTAAGGTCGGAAATGATGAGAACGCAGAATTCCTGATTACCGCTAACGAAAATATTTGGAAAGATGTTTTTAATCAGAAGATTGATCCCTTTGTGGCGACGACCCAAAAGAAAATGAATTTAAAGGGAGATTTTGCGCGGATTTCGAAATGGTATGCGCCGTGCAGCCGAATCTTCCAATTGTGGCAGAAGGTGCCGGTAGAATAACTAGTGAGGGATGGGAAGTGAGTTGTGAGAGTTGAGTCGAGGTGTGGGATGTGGGGATGAGGAATTTACTCACCCTTTAGACTCGCAACTAGACCCATAACACACAACTCATTTCTTACCCAAAAAAATTTTTGATATATGAATATTCAAAAAAACGATTTATTGATCAATAACCAGTTTGTCCCAAGTTCGAGCGGACGGTATTTTCATAGTATCAATCCGTCGACTGGAGAAGCCTTGGCCCAAATAGCTGACGGCACCAAAGAAGATGCTCAGAAAGCGATTTTCGCTGCCCGAAAGGCTTTTGATCAAGGTCCTTGGCCGAAGTTGTCTTATAAGGAACGCGGCGAATATCTGAATCATATCGCGAATTTGATTCGGGACAATGCCAAGCAATTGGCGGAGCTTGAATGTTTTGATACTGGAAAAACGTTAAAGCAGACAACATTTATTGATATTCCAACTTGTGCGGATACATTCGAATATTTTGCTTCGGCGGGGAAAGAATTAGACGATAAGCAGCTGACCATGCCGGTTCCGGTCGAAAGTGTTTTGACCAAAGACGCTGTGGGAGTGGTGGCCTGTGTTATTCCTTGGAATTATCCTTTGATTATGACAGCTTGGAAAATGGCGCCGGCCCTGATTACCGGGAATACGATTGTTTTTAAACCGTCTTCCTTGGCCAGTGTTTCTGTCATGGAATTGGCTAAGATTATTCAGCAGGCTGGACTTCCTGAAGGGGTCGTGAATTTTGTGACCGGACGCGGAAAAGAGGTTGGCGCCGAATTGGTAGCGAATGCAAAGGTTGATATGATTAACTTTACCGGCGGAACAAAAACAGGGCAAGAGGTCATGAAGCTTGCCGCGGGTAATACAAAGAAAATTTGTTTGGAGCTGGGAGGAAAATCCCCGAACATTGTTTTTGCCGATTGTGATTTTGAGGCGGCCCTGGGAGGAACCATGTCCGCGATTTTTATGAATCAGGGGCAGATGTGCACAGCGGGTTCGCGGTTGCTTTTAGAAGACAGTATTTACGAAAAGTTTTTAGCAACGCTTGTTGAACGGACGAAAAAATTAAAAATCGGCCCGGCGTTTAATTTTGAAACAGAATTCGGGCCTGTGATTAGCGAAGACCATCGAAAAAATATTTTATCGTTTATTGAACAAGGGAAGAAGGAGGGGGCCAAACTTGTTTGCGGAGGGAAGGTCCCTACAGCCCCAGAATTAGCCAAGGGTTTTTATATCGAACCAACGATTTTTTCTGATGTCAGAAATTCCATGACTATTGCCCAAGAGGAAATTTTCGGACCTGTTCTATCGGTCATTCGTTTCTCAAAAATGGAAGAAGCCGTTCAAATCGCCAATGATTCCCCCTATGGGTTGGCTTCTATGGTTTGGTCGAAAGATTTAGAAAAGGCCAAGTCCGTCGGGCGTCAGCTTCGTTGCGGAACCGTCTGGATTAATACTTACGGTGGGTTTTACAACCAAACACCGTTTGGTGGATATAAACAAAGCGGCATCGGTCGCGAACTCGGGATTGAAGGACTTTTGGAATATACGCAAACAAAACATATCTGTACAGATCAGACGCCGGGGGGCAGGCCGCTGGTGGCCTCTTGGTTTTAATTGTTAGATTTAGTAATTAGGTTAAGGTTATGATGCCAGTATGGTTTAAAGGTTAAGGTTAAGTAAAAAGATTTTTCCTTAGCCATAACCCAATGACTATACAGGCTTCTTAACCTTAACCTCTAAACATAAACGATTCCTTTTAGACCTTAAAAAAATTGAATGCATTAAACAGGAGGAAGCATGAGAGTGTTATTTCTAACCCCGCCCTTTGGCGCGTGGGTCACACACGGAAATCACAAGGCGCCAAATCAATATTACGCGCAGGTTGCGGCCTATATTCGTGAAAAGAAAATCGCTGAGCCGGTTGTTCTCGACTGCCGAGCACTGGATTTGAATTATGATCAGATGATTGCAAAAATTATAGAGATCAAACCAAACCTGGTTTCTTTCGGGGACCTTTTGCATTCAACCGGCGGGCTCGCCGTCATCTGGCATTTTAATGAAAGCGCACGACTGATTAAAGAGGTTTTACCCGAAACAAAGGTTGTGATGGGCGGGCTTTGGTATTCGGCCTATGCGGTTGAGACTTTAAAACAGGTTCCGGCCATTGATTTTATTGCGATGGGAGAAGGGGAATTGACGATTTCTGATTTAATTGTGGCGTTAAAAGAAAAAAAGAATAGTTTTGCTTATATTCCTGGTCTTGTTTCTCGGGCCGCCGACGGGACAATTCAGATGGGGCCGCACCGGAATTTGATCCCCCGTTTGGATGATCTTCCGATGCCGGCGTATGATTTATTCCCGATGGATAAATATGTGGGACATACGTATTGGAAACCTTTTGCTGAATTATTGACGTCGCGCGGTTGCCCGGGGGCTTGCACATTTTGTTATCAATGGAGTTTATATGATAAACGAAATGCGAAACAGGATTATGTTTCTTGGCGAGGAAAATCTCACCAAAAGATCCTTGAGGAAATGGACCTTCTGGAAAAACAATATGGCGTTAAGGTTGTCGTGATCCAAGATGATGCCTTCAATGTGGACAAAGAAAACGTGAAAAGATTTTGTGAAATGAAAATCGCGCGAGGGAATCAAATCAAATGGGTTTGCCTGGGGCGCGCCGATGACTGGCTCGCGCACAAGGAAATCTTGCCATTGATGCATAAGGCCGGCCTTTTTATGGGGCTAGTCGGCGTTGAGGTCGAAAGCGATGAACAACTCGCCAAGCAGGGCAAGGGGATTACTTTAAAACAGATTAAAGATACGGTCCAAGCCCTTCGCGAAGCAAATATCGCCAGTGTTGGCACTGTTTTGATTGGACTTGAGGATGATGATGAAGCCACGATTAAAATGCGGTTTGACGTTGCCAATGATATTGATCCGGATATCATGGCGTTGGATTATGTCACACCCGTACCCGGTTCTTTGTTATGGCAGACAGCCATTCAGAAAGGGTGGTTAAAGCCCGAAGATATTAATTTGCGTGAATGGGATTTTCATCACCCGGTGATTCCAACCAATTATTTAAGTATGGCGGATGTCGGACGTTTGGGTTCATGGTGTATGAGAGAATTTTATTCTAAACCGGAGCGCATCTTTCGCATCATGGAAAGCACTTATGATGATTTGGTCAAGTTGTGTGTCAAAGATTTTATGAGTAATATTTCTAAATTTGAAGCCGCTTCAAAGGGGGAAAGCAGTTATGTCTAATATACAGATGGAATGGGATCAGGGAACACAGGTGAAGTTTAATACGATGATTGAGCGGTTGCCGCTTTTTCATCGGACCATTGCGCGTGAAGTCGTAAATCGCAAAGCAGTTTTGAATGCGAAAGAGCGTCAATCAACGTTGGTCCAAGAAGAGGATGTCGTTCGCGCGTTTTTGACGGAAGTTCCCAAGGCGTTTTATAGTTTGATGATTAAGATCATGAATGATGTGGGATTTGATTATAAAAAATATGAAAAGAAATAACGAGAGTTTGTCCAATCATCATTTTATTTTTATTGAAGAGCCCATTGGCATTGTTTGGCCTGAGGTTGTGTTATGGGGGGAGTCGACTTGGTGGCCGAAAGCATGTCAGATGAAATTCCGTCGTTTATCGACCGGAGAAATCCAGGTTGGAACAAAATTTGAGATGCGTGTGACCGCGCCTTTCACCAAACCCTGGCAGGCTGAAGTCATTCGGCTGATACCGGACGTTGTGATTGAACGGGCATTTCTAGACGGAATGTTTATCGGGAAAGAATATGTCTTAGTGGAACCCCGGTCAAACGGAACACGGGTCGATTATGTGATGGAGTTTAAACTGAATGGTTTTCTCAATCAGATTCTGTGGCCGATCATTTTTGAGCGGCTCCATAATAAAAATATTCAAATGATTTTACAAGCTTTAAAAGAATTTTGTATTAAAAAGGGTGAGTAAATGAAAATTGCCGTTTTGGGAGCGGGAGCGATTGGTTCTGTCGTGACCGGATATTTGCATAAAGCCGGTATTGATGTTCTTTTAGTCGGACGCAAAGAACAGGTGAGTGCGATTCAAACCAAAGGTTTACAGATTAAGGGGGTTCGCGGAAACGAATCTTTCCAGCTGAATGTCGCAACCAAGTTAAATCAGGAGTATGACCTTGTTATTTTTACTGTCAAAACTCAGGACCTCGAAGAGATTTATCAGGCGAACAATGAATTTTTGGATCACGGGCTGATTTTAACCAGCCAGAACGGCGTTCAGGCTGATAATGTTTTAAGTGTTCATTTTGATCAGGAAAGAATGATCAGTAGTATTGTTATGTTCGGTGCAACATATATGAAGCCCGGCGAAGTGACTTTTAATTTTGAGGGCGATTGGATTTTGGGTAAACCATTTCGGCCCAATGATCCGGAACTTGAAACGGTTGCCGAAATTTTAAGAAAGGCGTTTCCCGTGACTCTAACCACGGACATCATGGGGATGAAGTGGTTAAAGCTTTTTGTTAATTTCAATAATTGTATTCCGGCTCTCTTGGGTAAGTCCATGCAGGAAACTTTTTCCGATATGGATTTTTGCCGTCTGAGTATTTTACTTTTGAAAGAAGGGTATGGAATTGTACAAAATGCCTCAATCCAGTTGATCTCTTTACCGAATTTTCCATTGGAAAGAATTTCTGGCCTTGCCCAGATGCCGGTTGAGCAAGCGGCAGGAATTATGAACAAAACTTTGACGGGGTTGAGTAAGGAGCCTCTTTACGGATCGATTTTGCAAAGTATTATGCGGCAAAAGACGAGTGAGATTGATTATATTAATGGTGAAGTTGTTTTGTTGGGCCGTCATATCCGTCAATCGGCCCCTTTGAACGAAAAAGTTGTGATGATGGTTCATGAGGTGGAAAGATCAGGGCGGTTTTTTACCGTTGAGGAAGTCAAAAAAGAATTTAATTTATAGAGGAATATTATGAACGCAGATTTTCGCCGATTGCACACAGATTCCCGCAGATGATTTCTGCGCAAATCTGCGTTTGATTTGCGGTCATCTGCGTTCAATCCAATTTCAAGAAATTTTACTTTGGAGGACAAAAAATGCCTGTTCGATTTCCCAAAATTCGTTTAACCGTGACGGAACACAAAGGGTATTGTTATCACGATTATGCGGTCGGTCAGCAGTTTATTTTTGATGATTTTACTCATCCACCGAAGAATTTTTGTTTAGGGATCGCGCAAAGCATGTTTCCGGCGATGTATGCCTTAACGTTTGGGGCCCGTTTTCCTTATCGGGAGAATTCGGCTTCCATTGAAGCGGCATGTCCGGATTTTGGTAAGTTAAAATTTTTATGCGAACTTTTGGATGAGAACGGCAATGTGGTTGTTGCCCCTGCCGTCAAGAATATAAGACCCGATGATGTTCGATTATCCGTGAGCGTTGAAGAATTATTGCCGAACGGTCAATGCACATGTGGTTTGAAGCCTGGAGATAAATTTGAATTTAAAGGAATGAAAACACCCGAAGGATTTTGTGCAACCGCCTATGCGACGATGTATCCTTGCATCCTAGCTTTGTGCCATGGGGCCAGTTTTTTTCATATGAAACCGCCGAATCAAATCAGCACGGTCGTCTGCCCGCGGGGGAGTTTTCGGTTTAAAGTTGAACGAATTGAAAAGGAATAAAGAGGATGAACGCAGATTTACGCATATTGCACGCAAATGTTCGCAGATTTTATCTGCGTTAATCTGCGTGTAATTTGCGTTCATCCGCGTTCAATAAAGATTTTAATCAGTTAGAATGGGGAGACCAAAATGAAGAAAAGAGTTGTTGTTACAGGAACGAGTGTTATTGCCCCGAATGGGATAGGAAAAGAAGCCTGTTGGAATGCCATGATTAACGGTGTTTCGGCCATCAAGCGTGTGACCGAATTTGATGTGTCCATTTTTAATACGAAAATTGCCGCGCAGGTTCGGGATTTTGATCCCATTAAATTAGGTTTAACCGAAGAAGAAGCATTGCGAATGGATCGCTATGTTCAATTTGCGATGTTGGTGGCGCGTTGGGCTTTGCAGGATTCTGGTTTAGATATGAACAAAGTGAACCGTGAACGGATGGGGATCACGCTCGCCAACGCCATTTGCGGAACGAAATATATGGAAGAGGAATTTGCGCTCGTCACGGACAGCGGAAAAAACCCGATAGACCCCAGAATTGTTCGCCCCGATCTTTACGATGCGTCCATGTTCAATACTCCGTCGAGCGAGATTGCCGCACGTTATGGACTCCAAGGAATATGTAATACCATTTCTACGGGGTGTACGGCCGGGACCGATGCCTTAGGCTTTGCCTTTGAAGCGATTTCGGATGGAGAAGCAGATATTATGTTGGCCGGAGCCAGCGAGGCGCCTATTACGCCAATTACTTTTGGGGCGTTTGATGTCGTGAATGTTTTATCGGTCCATAATGACGAACCAGAGAAAGCCTCGAGGCCATTTGATTTAAAACGAAATGGCTTTGTCATTTCCGAAGGATGTGGAATTGTCGTCTTGGAAGAATTAGAACATGCTTTAAAACGTGGAGCCAAAATCTATGCGGAAGTCATTGGTTTTGGGACAACGTGTAATGCGTATCACATGACCGATCTTCCTCCGGAAGGGGAGGCCATGAGCGATTCGATTAATTTGGCCCTCGAAGATGCCAAAGTGAAACCGTCGGAAATTGATTACATCAATGCGCATGGTTCTTCCACAAAACAGAATGATGTTTTTGAAACTAATGCTTATAAGCAGTCGTTGGGAGAATGGGCATATAAGATCCCGATTAGTTCTTTAAAATCAATGATCGGACATCCTTTGGCGGCCGCTAATGGGGTTGAGCTCGCGCTTTGTCCGCTTATTTTTGAACGAAATATTTTACCTCCGACGATCAATCAGGAATTTCCGGATCCCGAATGCGATTTGGATTATATTCCCAATGTGATGCGCAAAAAAGTCGTCAATACGCTTTTAAAAACCAGCAGCGGTTTTTCGGGAATACACTCGGCGATGGTATGGCGGAGATACAAAGGATAAGAGTCTAAAACAATTATGCCTTCTAATAAATTAATTATTATTTATATATTTCTTTCAGTCTTAGTGGCAAAAACTGCTTTAGCTGCTAACAAGCCTGAATTGTTATCCCAAACATGTAATCCAAAAATTAATATTGAAGCTAAAGATGATATTCTTTTACGGTCCAAGCTTAAACTTACACTTGCTCCCAAAAAAAAGGTTCTGAAGACCGATACTGATCGGATAGAAGCCAGAGTGATTATAACCAATATTTCTAAAGACAAAGTATGTTTTGAGGAAAACCAATTTAAACATTTTGAACTCAGTCTTTATGATAAAGGGGGGAATCTTGTGTGTTGCCCTCGCACGAGTTATGAACCTGATTATGTAGGGAAAGAAGACTACAAACCGACCGCAGAGAAAGCCGTATGTTTAGCTTCGCAAGAAGATTTTAGTATGGAGGAATTTAATTTATTGGAGCTAGATGGGGATAAACTTAAGCAAGGGCAAAAGGTCCAAAAAAAATTAGCTCCGGGAAATTATACCGTGAAATTATATAGCGGCTTACCATCGGGTTGCAAGGAATCGAGTCGTTGCTATCCGAAAATTGGAAATGACGAATGTTATGCAGAACCAGTCAATACTTTTCAAGTTAAAGTCGTTGAATAGAAGTTTTAGCGGTTTTTCAGAAATACACTCGGCGATGGTATGGCGGAGATTCATAAAATAAGTTCTCGGGTTTACGAGTTTCCGAGTTAACGAGTTTAACTTGAAAACTCGGCAACTCGTGAACTCGACAACTATAAAGATAAGGAATTAACCATGAATAAAATTGCTATCACAGGAATCGGACTAGTCACCCCCAGCGGCATCGACAAACGCGTCTTTTGGGCGAACATTAAGGCCGGGCATTCATTCGTCGATCAAATCAAACGCTTCGATGCGGCGCTTTATCCGTCGAGAATAGCGGGACAGGTGCAGGAATTGGAAGCGTACAGTAATTTTTCTTCACGCCTCCTAAAAAAGATTGATCTTTTTTCGCACATGGCGCTGGTGGCGACTGAACAATGCATTAAAGATGCCAATTTGGACATGGCCAAAGAAAATCTAAAGCGTTGTGGGATTTTTATGGGCAATGCAATCGGTGGTTGGCTTTATGCCGAAACAGAATTGCGAGACATGTATCTTGAAGGTCGCGAAGGGGTGAGCCCTTTTATGGCCTCGGCTTGGTTTCCGGCCGCACCTCAAGGACAGGTTTCGATCTATTATGGAATTAAAGGTTATAGCAAAACAGTGGTTTCCGACCGCGCCAGTTCTTTGATGGCGATTGCTTACGGCGCAAAAACCTTGATTCACGGAAAAGACGATTTTATTTTTGCCGGTGGGATGGAGGCTCCCGTCACACCCTATGCCCTTTTATGTTGTAATACCTCGGGGATGTTGACGAAGCGTAATCACCTGCCGAAAACGGCTTATCGTCCTTTTGATAAAACGCGTGACGGTTATGCCATCGGTGAGGGTGCTGGAATTGTTGTTTTAGAGCCTCCGGAAAGAGCGAAAAACCGTAAAGTCCCGATTTATGGATATATTACAGGTTTTGGGACAACAACGGACGGTGTTGACCGCATTGAACCGGCGAAGGATGGAAAACAATTAGCGAGAGCCATTCATCTTGCTTTAGACGATGCCAAATTGCAACCGTCCCAAATCGATTATATTTGTGCGGATGGCGCCGGGACGCAAATCGGCGATGTCACGGAAACCATGGCGATCAAACAGGTTTTTAATAGCCATGCCAAAAAGATTCCTGTGACAGCACCCAAGGCGATGTATGGAAATCTTTTAGGGGCCTCTGGAGCTGTCGATGTTATCACGGTTTTGTTAGCCATGGACAAGGGGATTATTCCTGCGACAATCAATTACAAAGAAGCTGATCCAGAATGTGATCTGGATTATTGTCCGAATAAATCACAGGAAAAGGAAATTAAGCGCGCGCTCGTCATCAGTCGAGGGCGAGGTGGGATTAATGCCGTGTTGGTTCTTGAAAAGAATTAACACAATGGCCGGCGTCTAAAGCCTTTTTCTTCGGTTGACTGACCTGACTTGATGATGTGATCTTTACCAGGTTCACTGGATCCAATGATGAGAGATTTTTATTATCCTGGTTTTAATTCTTTCGAAGCCCCGATTGTTTTCGGTGTGTCACTATCTCTGATCATTTTTTTAAGTTTGTTTGTTGTTTCGTTCTTTTTTCATTTTGCGAGAACAAAAAAGCCATTTCTATTTGCAATCGGGCTTATGCTCTTTGTCATCCTAAGCATTCAGACAATTGTTCAGTATAGTTATTTTCTGACCTTTATTGAGAGTTTTCCGGGGAAGAGCTTCCTTGAAAGGAAAAAGGCTATATTTAAGGCGGCTTATAATTCACCCGGGATTCCCTTTGAATTTGTGACGTGTATACATAACAAACTAAAAGGACAACACTATTCAGGGGAACTGCGTTCCGATATCGGTTCCCAAGAAATTCTCACTTCTGTTTTTTATTACGAATTGTATCCTGTGATTGATTTAATATCGCATAATCCACATTCGGATGTGTCGGTCTGTTTTTCAAGCCAAGAATGCGATTTAAATCGTGATCGATCGACGCTTATCTGTCCTAATCAATATGGTTATGTTGATTTAAGGAACAAAGGACAATGATAGAAATTATATTTTTAAATATTGTCTTACTGTTTTTTTGGGGTCATTCTTTGTTAAGGTTGATCCGCCTACGCTTTCAAACCACCAGCGTAAGCTGGTGGTCAGAAAAGACGGATCAACCCTGCGAAGCCAAACGCGAAGAGAAGCGGAGCA
>CAZAPN010000048.1:0-10488 GCA_964487145.1 uncultured Planctomycetales bacterium
CTAGGGTCATGTTTCCTCCTCGCTATTGCTCATTTGCGTTCCTTCCCAAACCATGGTTAAATCCGGGGACTGGGCACAAAAAAAGGCGCACTTTCCTTTGGAAAGTGCGCCTGATTTTTCTTTTTTAAGGACATCCTTTAAACTCCTTGCCAGCCTCTCGGGACCAGCTTAAAGGTTAAATTTCTAGCTCAAAATATAACACCCCCCATTCCCGTTGTCAAGGGAAACTTCCTCAAGCATCTTTTTCGCCTCATGTTCAGGGGGTGATTCGTTCCGCCTCAATTGAAGCCGTCTTTCGGACAGGCGTTTGATTCATTAACTCGGAAGTCCTGACCTCCAGAGAACTCCCCTCATACAAAGATCCAATGTCCTTGGAATTTAACTGCCCGTACATCTCTCGGATATGTTCCGCATAACGGAAACAAAAATATTTTTCACCCGCATTAATCGCAAATGTCGGATCGACCGCCAGCCATCCATAGGGGGAAAGATAAATCTCTGTCCATGCATGGCCCGCATCCATAACAACCTTTGGGGTCGCGTCCTTGAATTGAACAGCGACGCCATCCACCAACCGCACAGGAATGCCGACAGAACGGGCAAGCGCCACAAATAACAAAGAAATATCCGCACAGTTGCCTTTTTTCCGGGTGAGAACTTCCAAAGGGTTTCTTAAACCGGAATCGTTTTCCAAATTTTCATACCCAATATTATTCCGAATATGATCATAAATCGCCTTGGCCTTCAGATAAGAATTATCCGTCTCCCCGACAATCGAAGCGGCCAGGCCCTTAATTGCGCTGTCATCGACTCGGATGTCTCCTGCACTCTCCAGAAATGGCGCTAACTGAACTTTCTGATGGTCCGTCAACGGAACAATCCGGGCCGAATCGATAATTTTGTCGGTATCTTCGATCTCAACAATATAGCTGATCACAATATTGATTTTCCCGCCGGAAGGAACATCCGAAGCATAAAACACGGCGATTTCGTTACCGTTGGGATCAGAAACAACCGCGCCAGGTTTTGGAGAAATGACAATGTCAGAAATCGTTTGTCCTGAAATATTGATACGCGTCAAAGGATATTTAAACTGGAAAGTAACGAGATGAGTGAGCGCTGTGAAATTCAGCCGTTTAGTAATTTTATATTTAACTTTTATGGGGGATGTTTCTGGAATGGGCGCTGAAGGAATTTGGCCTCTCTCAACAGTCTGGCTATTTTCAGAAGAAGAATTCGTCTTGACCGCCGGACTCGGAACAATCTCTTCAATCTCATCCCGATAAAAAGTGAAATCGACTCCTTGATAAAAAAAAGTCACCTTTTCTTCGTCTTGATCAAGGACCGTTCCTTGAAGAGTGCGACCGGACTTCAGCGTTATTGTATCGGCCCAGGCCTTCGGAGACAAAAATATTAAAAACGCAAAGATTAAAATGTATTTTCGTATTTGGTTTTTATGAAGGATTTCTTGAGAAAGCATTGGCGCTAGGCTAAACTCCGGCCAAATTGGATTGTCTTTTCACGAATTCCCGGTTTTGTTCTAACGTCACCAGAAACCCCGGCATTCGAAACCAATAAAGGCTTAAAAGGCATCCCGGTATATTCGGCAGTTAATTGAAAAGGTTTTTCGAGTGCGTGTAAACCAACATCTTCAAAAGCGCTCGCAATCAAGACAAAGGTTTTCCCTTTAAGAATTGTTTTCATGGTCCCGGCTTCGTTATCCCATTTATAAAGGGAGAACATACGGTCAAAAATAGTTTTGAGCTGGGCGCTGGGCCCGAAGAAATAAAGCGGAGTTGCCATGACGACCATGTCGGCCCTGGCCATTTTCATGAGGACTTTTTTTACATCATCGTCAATAACGCACTCATAGACGTCACTTTTTTGGCAAGCCCGACAGGAAATACAGCCGAATGATTTTTGTTTGAGCAAAGACGCGCGGACAATTTCAACATCCGTGTTTTTTGAACCCACCCCCTCCACAAACCATTCAATCAGCGTTTGTGTATTGCCGTCTTTTTGAGGACTTCCGGAGATAATTAATATTTTTTTAGGCATAATCTTTGAAAAATCCTATTCCTTGTTCAAGTTCAGGACCAAGACATATTCACCGCGAGGATTCATTTTAGAAAAATATTCCGACCACTGACTCGCTGACATCGTTTTCACTTCTTCGAATTTCTTGGTTAATTCGCGGCAACAGACAACAACTGGGTCATCCAAAACCTCCTGAATATCATTCATCGTCTTTTGAATGCGATGAGGCGATTCATAAAAAATAATCGTTCGATGTTCGTTTCTGAACTCTTCCAGCTTTTTTCGTCGAGCCGCAGATTTCACCGGAAGGAAGCCTTCGAAAATAAAACTGTGCATCGGAAGCCCTGATAAAACAAGGGCGGCCAAAAGAGCGCTAGCGCCCGGAATAACCGTCATCGGAATATTGTTTTCCTTCGCCATTTTAATCAAAGGATATCCCGGGTCGCTGATCCCAGGGGTTCCGGCATCGGTAACTAAAGCAATATCTTTGCCTTCCTTTAATAACGAAAGAAGATAATCAGTTTTCTTAATCTGATTATGTTCAAAATAACTTGTGATCGGTGTTTGGATTTGATAATGCGTCGTCAAAATTCGGGTATGACGGGTATCTTCGGCGGCGATCAGGTCAACTTTTTTAAGCGTTTCAATCGCGCGCAAAGAAACATCTTGAAGATTACCGATAGGAGTGGAGACGATATAGAGCATTTGAAATTATCGAGTCACAGGGTCACAAGCTTCAGGCCGCAGGTCACAGGTTTTAAATGCTTCTTAAATAATAATTTTTACTTCAAGGCTTGAGCCTGTGACATGAGACATGTGACTTGAAGCCTTTTTTATTTTTCTATTCAACCGTGACCGATTTTGCCAGGTTCCTCGGCTGGTCCACATCACAGCCCCGGCGGACAGCGATATAATACGCCATCATTTGCAAGGGGACCGCAACAAGTAACGGAGTCAATAATCGATTGGTCCGGGGGACATAAATCACGTTATTGGCATGTTGGGAAATAGTTTCATCACCGTCGGTAGCAATCGCAATGACCTTGCCCTGCCGAGAACGGATCTCCTGGATATTCGAAATCATTTTTTCATAAATATCCGACTCGGGACAAATGCACACGACCGCGCGATATTCATCAATCAACGCAATCGGCCCGTGTTTCATTTCCCCTCCGGGATATCCTTCCGCCGGAATATAAGAAATCTCTTTCAGTTTTAAAGCCCCTTCCAAGGCCGAAGGGAAATTGATATTGCGCCCCAAATAAAGAAAACTTCCAAAATGAGAATTTGAACGGGCAATCTTAGCGACTTTTTCTTTGTCTTTGAGTATCCGAAAATAAAGCTGAGGAGTTTCTTTTAAATCCTTGATGATCTTTCGTCTCAAGGCTTGGGGCAATGTTTTTCGCGCGATTCCCATTTTTAACGCAAATAAATACAACATCATCAGCTGCGCCGTGTATGCCTTGGTGGAAGCAACCCCGATTTCCGGACCGGCATGGGTATATAAAATTCCGTCGGATTCACGCGTTAAAGAAGACCCAACAACATTGCAAATTGAAATGATCTTGGCTCCCCGGGCCTTGGCTTCGCGGACAGCGGCCAAAGTATCGGCAGTTTCTCCGGACTGGCTAATCGCAACCACAAGGGTCTTCGGGCCGACAATCGGGAAACGATATCGAAATTCACTTGAAACGTCAACCCAAACCGGCACATGCGCCAGCTGTTCCACAATATATTTTCCAACCAAGCCGGCATGATACGCCGTGCCGCAGGCGACGATAATAATATTTGAAAATTTTCTTAATCCCGTGTCCGTGAATTTCCAATCTTTAAATTCAATGTTCCCTGACCGCAAAGAGGACGAAAGCATCTGCTGTAATACCTTGGGCTGCTCATGGATCTCTTTGAGCATGAAATGAGGGAACCCTTCCTTTTGGGCGGAGCCCACCTTAAAATGAACGGTATCAATGCGACAGGGAACCTTGTTCCCGGAAAAATCAGACACGTCAATCTTGTCCTTCTTCAAAACAGCCATCTCGCCGTCTTTCAGATAAATCACTTTTCTGGTCCGGTCTAAAATCGCAGGAACATCCGAGGCAATAAAATTTTCCTTTTTCCCTACGCCAATAATCAACGGCGAACCAATGCGAGCCGCGATTAACGTGTCAGGATAATGGCGGGATATGATTCCCAGGGCAAAGGCCCCTTTAAGCTTCTGAATGGCGGACCGAACAGCCTTTACAAAATCTCCGCGATAATATTCTTCGATCAAATGAGGGATCACTTCGGTGTCTGTTTCGGACAGGAACCTGTGCCCCCGGCTCTTAAGAAAGCTTCGCAGCTCTTCATAATTTTCAATAATTCCGTTATGAACAACAGCGAAACGATGAGAGCCGTCCCCATGGGGATGCGCATTAACGTGGTTGGGTTTTCCGTGTGTTGCCCATCGGGTGTGAGAAATGCCTGTATAGCTCGAAGGAAGCGGATGTGTTTTGATGAGCGCTAAAAGCTTTTGAATTTTTCCCTGAGTTTTAACGATGTGGATGGATTGATTCTGGGAAGAAATCACGGCAATCCCGCTTGAATCATACCCGCGATATTCTAATTTCTGCAGTCCCGACAAAAGAAGGGGCGTGGCTTCTCTGTGTCCCACATAACCAATGATTCCGCACATATCCGATATCCATGGCTCGTGAAGTCAAAAATATCAAAAAGACCTCGAACAATGACAAAAGTCCTTCACGAAAACTGTTGGTCTATTTCGATTGTTTTGCAGCCGGTTTAATGTTGATATACGTGACAACCTTTTTGTATCGATTCCTTTTACGTGTAAAAAAGACTTCGCCTTCACACGCCGCGGTCAGGCTCGTTAATCCCGTCACATGAAGCCCCGGCTTCCAATGATGACCTTCTCGGGTTAAAAGGGTCCCGGCTTTAACGGTTTCCCCTCCGGAAACCTTCATCCCGCGTGTTTCGCGATAAAACTTACTTTGAATACCACCTTTCCTAGCCATTCTTTCCTCCTACATTAACAACGTTGTCTTATTTTCAGTTTTCCTTCATAAAATATTTCCCGGCGCCCCATCTTCAAAACGGAAAGCCGGGAAATATTATCCTGCCAATTACTTCTTCAAAATCGCGTCGATCTCTGACTTGAACGTCTCCAAGTCTCGCGCACGGGTTTTTTTGCCATTCAAATAAAATGTGGGCGTCCCCGGAACCTCGACCGACATTCCCAGACTCATATCATCTTGGATCATTTTCTCGTATTGCGCATCTTTTTGCTGGAGATCGCTTTTAAATTTCTCGACATTCAATTTCAATTGACCGGCTAATTCCACGAATTTTTCCTCACTTAAACTCGCCTGGTTCTCAAAAATCAATTCAACCATCTCCCAATATTTCCCTTGTTCGGCAGCAGCTAAAGTGGCTTTGGCCGCGGGCTTCGCATTTTGATGAAATCCCAAAGGAAAATTTTTGAAGATAAATTTGACGTCTTTCGGATAGGCCTTCAAAACATCTAAAATCACGGTATGAAATCTTTTCGAAAAGGGGCATTGAAAATCCGAAAATTCCACAATCGTAACAGAGGCCGTTTTTTCCCCTTTAATGAGGGATGCTCCCTGGGGGATTTCATAAACCTTATTTAAATCTTCCACGGGGCGCTGAGGAGCTTCAGGCATTCTCGCTGGCCTTTGAATATTTTGAAGGCCGGTTGCGATATTCTTTTGCTCTTTTTCAATGTTTTCAAGCCTGGCCGCAATGGTCTTCTGGGCATCTAACACTTGCGCTAATTGAATCTCAAGGGCTGGTTTTCTGGCCTCATAAACATTTAATCGAATTCCGATCAACAAACAAGCCGTCGCCACTAAAAAAGCTAAAATCAAAACGCCTTTCTGCATGGAACTACTCCTTTTTATAATGGGGGTTGAACAGCTTTTTTCTTCCACTCTTCGTAAAGCGCATCTAAAATTTCGACTTTATCGGCCGGATCCATATCAATGATTTTGGCCCCACACTGGCAGGTATTTTGGGCTTCGTTCGTCTGTGCCCAAACAATCTTAACTTGGCAGGGGATCCGACGGCCAGATTTTAAACTCGTAATATCAAATTTATATTGGGCATTTCTTCTCAACTCCCGAGACAGCTTCATGCCTAATCCTCCGCGGCTTAAATTCGTCAAACGCCCGGTGGAGCTTGCTTCGGGAATTTCAATCAAATAATCATTCAAATGGTTAGATTCAAAACGAGGGTTTTGTCTCAATTCATCCATGTGGATCCCTCCCCTTTTTAATCCCAGCTATCGATAATTGCTCAGCCCAAAAAACACTTCAAGGACATAGACACAAAAAGTTCGAAAGTCTTTCAAAGTAGGCTTCATTGTAGCGCAAAAACCTTAGAGTTTCAATGATTTTTGCCCCAAGGAGAGGTTGCGTTTCAGGGGCCCTCTGCCCTAAAGGGCAGAGGGCCCCAGAGGGACTCAAACATCATTTTTATAATTTGAACTTACCGTACTGCGTTAAAATATAGCGGATATCCGACCAGCGCTGCCGGCACCCAAAGACATTGATCACATAAATGTTGTTGCCTTCTGTCAGAAAACCAACGAAACAGTGTTTGGCTTTTCGTGTATATCCCGTTTTGCCACGGACAACCTTTTTCCAGTCCTTCCATAACAACTTATTATAACTTTTCAAATGGATCCTTTTTCCCGTTTGAGAAACGATCGTTTTTTGCCGATGCGCCAAAATCTTACGAAACAAAGGATACCTCAAGGCCTGTTTTAAAATCAATCTCATATCCGAAGCCGTTGTATATTGGCTCTCTTCCGTCGGTAATCCATGCGAATTGAGAAATTTCGTGTTCTTCGCTCCAAGCTGACGGGCACGCTGATTCATCAACTTCACAAATTCTTTTTCAGAGCCGGCAACCGCCTCCGCCAACACCACAGTCGCATCATTTGCCGATTTCATGAGGATGGCATAAAGAAGGGCTTCGACCGTGTATTTTTCACCAGGCTGAAGATACAACTTCGTCGGCTGAGGGCGGGTGGCCCGCTCACTGACAGTAACTACCTTATTGGTCGACAACCGCTCCATCACTAACAAAGCGGTCATGACTTTTGTGGTGCTGGCTGGCCAGACACGCTGATGAATATGACGGCCATATAAAAGCTTCGACCGTGTCACGTCATAAAGAATGGCGCTCTTGGCCGTCACAACATACGGCCCTTTTTTCTTGGCCGCCAGGGCGTCTGGGCAAGGAGCTGTTATTAACCCGGCACAAAAAATCAGGGGAAAAATAGCTTTAAAAAATGAAATCAAAAAATTCTTTCGTATCCACATGATCTTAAAAATAGATTTTATTACAAAACGGAGTTTAGTTTATTGAATTTACGGCAGGAAGTCAACTCTTGAACAAACTTTTTGTGATCCCAAGCAACCCTTCCTCTCGCCAGGGGACTATCCATCCTTAATACGGAAAATGGTACGTCAAGCCAAACATCAACGCATATGAAATCCAAACCACCTCATTCAACCTCGTTTCTGACTGATCCCCATCAGAGAAAAAAGTTCTATCGATCCCGGCCCCCGCCCGCCAGGATTTAATATCGACATCCGCATCAACACTCCACAAAGGATTAATATCAAAACGGGCATTGCCGATAAATGTTATGCCTTCACCGTCAGAAATATGCTCATAACTTTTCGGATGCGCAAAATCATCCCTCAAATTCCAGTCGGCCTCAGCATAATAATCAAACCAATGATATTCTAACCGGCACACGCCTCTTAATCGGTTCTTCTGGCCGAACAATTCCACCCCTAACCACGGCCCATCCCATTCTGCTTGGTATGTGCTATTGAGTCCATCAAACCCACCGGTCGCGGGAATGGTTTGACTGCCATCGGTCATCCTTAAATTTTGTTCATGATAGGAATATCCGGCTAAAACAGCGACTCCTAATTGATCGACTTCAAGCTCCTCAACAGGTTGGTCATTGAGCAGAAATTGCAACCCTCCGCCGATCGAAAGATCCAGGACATCATCATCGTTGGTGGCATTATTCGAACGGGAAAATTCCCAGTTTCGATCATCCAAAAAATAATCCGAGTCCTGATTTTTTCCGTGCATAATCCATCCATAGTCAAAAGATCCTTCAAGGCGCAACAGCTGATGAAAATCCATCCGCCCATGGGTTTTGATTTGAAAAATATTGAGGTCCTCCCAAGTCAGCTCCGATAAAATATTAGGATCGCTGCCTTCGCTCGTCCCGGCAATGTTCCATCTGAGATAATCATTACGAATCCCCGCCTTGACTCCGGCCTCTGCCTGAAATGGCTTACCTTCCCCAGAAGCGAATCGGAAGCCTTCATGATCCTTGTCGGCTCCAAGGTCATCGTTTTCATAGAAAGTTTCTCGTCGTGAATCCAAAAAATCTTGGCGATTTAAAAAATCTTCGGAAGCTCTCTCAGGGGAGACAACCACTGGCTCAACTTCAATGTTTTCCTCATACAAGGATTCCTGTAAAGTATCCGAGGAGGCCTCTTCCTCCCCCGGGCTAAACTCATTGAGTTCATTGCTAATAATATTGGATCGCCTTTGCTGAGCCTGCGCATGGTCTTCATCTTCAAGAAAACAACTGTCATTCCACGAAACTTTTCCCCCATCTCCCTGTTTATTTTCAAACCGATGCAACGCTTGATTGACGGAACACTTTTTCAAAGCGGCGGCAGGCGCATCCATAGCCGACACGTCAAGACTGAACAAGAGGAAAATACTAACGAATATTCCTGTAAAAAATATGATTTTTAATTTCATATTTATATCATTTTTTATTTTTTTTATTTTAACACTCTTTAGGATGAATCGATGAAATTTAAAAAGAATTTTATAAAAGAAAAGGGGGGTATTGGGGAATAAAAACAGGCCATTGAAGGCAAGAGAAACATTTTGCAAAAGCTTGCTTGGGACGGGAAATTTGTTTAATATTGTTTGATTATGGTAAATCCACAGAAAACAAAACCTCAATGAGATTTTTTCACATCAATCCCCAGCCCGATTAATTCGTCATAAGAATAAAAAACAATGCCGCTGGGGTTTAATTTCTTTATGAGCTCATAGCCGGGTAAAAACGTTTCCTTTTGTTTGTGCAGAAAAAGACCTAGTCCCACGTGAATTTTTTCTTTTGGAATCAATCCGATGGCGGACTTGACTGAACTCTCTAAAAGCCGGTCATCCTTTGTATAATTCATCAGAACAACATAATCGATGAGTCCCTGGTCTAACCATAACGGCCAGTCTTGAAACGCAATGGAATAAGCCCGCTCGTACGTCGGGACCACAGCACAAGAAATACGCCAGTCTCTGGCTTTATTACGGATAACACCCGAGATACTTTGCACTAAATTTGTAACTTGCGACCTTTTCCAATCATCCCATTTCAAAGATAAATCTTTCGCAAAAGGATCGTCCCTCTTTGGATTCAGCCCCGTCTTTATTTTAAACCTTTCCAAATTCCTTTCCCCAAACCCGTAAGTGACCCCATAATCCATAAACCGCGAATCAGGCACAAACGGGACCGGATAAGGATATCGGATATAATCTAAATGCAAACCATTGAGCCCGGGATATCGCAAAGCAATTTCTTCAACAATACGCTTGAAAAAATCAACGACCTTTTCATCTCCGGGCTCGAGAAAAAGCTGATCATCTCTCAGATAATAGGTGTCCGAATCATCAATGTCCTCCCCCCGGATTGAAGCCCGCAAATTCTTGTCCCGCGTTAAAACCGATTTGCCGTATTTTAAAAGGATCGGTGCTTTTTTATTTTGAGCCAAGCTCAAAACATTAATCCATGCGTACACCTTTAAATGATTATTTTTCGCCTGTTTGATAATGGCATCGATCGGGTCCCCGCCGAACTCCTTCAACATATTTTCATATTTGGATTGCCCTAAAATCGGGCTGTCATAATAGGCCTCTCCTGCCCTCAGAATCTGAAGATAAATTTCGTTGATTCCATTTCTTTTACAAAATTCTATGAGCTTTTGGGCATTTTGTTTTGAATAAAGGACCCTTTCTTTTGAAAAGACGGTGACCCAAACACCTCGCGTTGCCTCCTTGACCGACGGAGGCTTATTCTTCACATTGGAAGATGTCGGCTTATCGCAAGAAAAACCAATCAGACATGCCATGAAAATAATTAATATTTTTCTTAAGATATCCATTACTCGTGTGTTCTCCAAAAAGAAAAACCGCCATCCGACAAAATCAGATGGCGGCCCGACCATCAAAAAAAATCCTCTGAGATAATTTATCTCAGACCCTTGAAACAATTCAAAAAGTTGATTCCATTATAGCACCAGAATCCGAATTTACAATGACGGCACAACTTATGGAACAATAGTAACATAAGTTGGTGCCGGAATTGACTTCGCTCCGCCGAAG
>CAZAPN010000049.1:0-10479 GCA_964487145.1 uncultured Planctomycetales bacterium
CTTGGGGTCGCGGGCCTGATCGCTTATTATTTTAGCATGGTCACCCCCATCACGATCCTTGCGAACTTGTTTGTGGTCCCTTTAAGCTCTTTATTGATCGCGTTAGGGTTGGGAATTATTTTTATGGGAGTTTTTTGCCCTGGGCTGTGTTTTACTTTTGCTTCCTGCATAAAACTCGTTATTCATTTAATGATTAGCGGGATCTATCTTTGCAGTCATTTACCCGGGGCTTATTTCCTTGTTAAAGAGATTTTTTTTTGGCAGGTAATCGTCTATTATATTATTATTCTTCTATTTCGGGTTTTATATGCCGCCACAACCCTCCGGCGTAGGATTGACAAACCCCCACAAGTGTGATAAAGTTAACCCCATGAAATTTAAACATTTGATTTTTCTTTTTGCCCTCCTTTTGCTCACTCAAAATGCGTATGCTTTTTGGGTTTGGACCCCGCAAACCAATAAGTGGGTCAATCCCAAATATTCTGTCAAAGATACCCCGGCCGAACAACTGGAATATGCCAAGAGTTTCTACGATCGCAAAGAATATCCTAAAGCCATCAGTGAATGCGAAAAATTGATCAAATATTACCCCCTGTCCCGCGAGGCGGCCGAAGCCCAGCATTACATCGGACTTTCTCTCGAAGGACGTGGCGCTTTCTTTGAGGCCTTTCGCGCCTATCAGAAGGTCATTGATAAATATCCTTTCAGTGATTTGTCCCCTAAAATTATTGAGCAACAATATAACCTTGGGATCCGTATGTTGGAAGGAGAAGGGGCCCGCAGCAAGTTTTGGGGTGCTGTTGTCGGCGGAGAGTACGAAGTGGTCCAGATTTTTAAGGCGGTCATTAAAAATGCTCCCTATGGTCCTTATGCAGCTGTTTCTCAGTATAAGATCGGTTTATTTTTGCAGGAAAAAGGTCTTTATCAGGAGGCGCGGGATGAATTCGAAAAAGTCATGAATGATTATCCTTCAAGCGAATGGGCCAAGGCAGCCCAGTATCAAATCGCCTTGGTGGATGCCAAGCGTTCCTCGGGCGCGCCTTATGATCAGCGCACCACCAAAGAAGCCATTGAAGGTTTTAAGCAATATCTTGATGCCAATCCTGAGGCGGACCTTTCCGAAAAGGCCAAGAATCAAATCAATGATCTTAAGAATAAAGAAGCGGAAAATAATTATTTGATCGGCCGTTTTTATGAAAAAAAGAAGGCCTTTGATTCGGCCAAGATTTACTACACAACCGTTGTGGAAGATTATAAACAGACCCCTTGGGCGGTGAAAGCCTTAGAACGCTTGCGAACTTTGGAGATTAAACGGAAATGAGAAGACTTCTTTATCTTTGGATGGTGCTTCTTTTGGGATTGTCTTCGTTGAGCTGCGGTTATACCACGAGTTCCGCCATGGCCGGAAATTTTCGGTCGATTCACATTTCTTCGTTTAAAAATAGCATCAGTTATAGCACGGAAGATAATCGCAACCTCTATCTTCCCCTTCTTGAAACCAAAGTCACGAACGCCATCATTGACCGATTTTTGTTTGATGGTCATTTAAGGATTGCCGACAAAGACCGGGCTGATATTGTTTTAACCGGCGAGCTTAAAAATTATCAGCGTGATGTCCTGCGTTACACGGACGCTAATGACGTTCAAGAATATCGCATTTCGATAACCGTTTCGATGACTCTCTGGGATACGGTTCAAAAAACAGTCGTTTGGGAAGAACCGAGTTTCATCGGTGAAACAACATATTTTACTGTTGGGGCATTGGCCAAGTCCGAGAGCGTTGCTGTGGAAGATGCCATTACCGATTTGGCCAGACGCATTGTCGAGCGAACGATTGAAAATTGGTAAAGCTCAGGAGGCACAATGATCTATCTTTTGTTGGGAGATGATTATGCCTCGAAAGATAAAAAGATAGCGGAAATCAAGTCCACGTTTTTCCCTTCCCCGGAAGCCCTCCAATTTGATTGCGAAACCCTTTCCGCCCATAAATTAACGGCCGAGGCCTTGAAAAAGGTTTTGATTGCCTTACCGGCGGTCGCCAAACAAAGGCTTGTGATTATTCGTCAGTGCGAGAAATTATCTACGCAAAACAAAGACCTCCTTTTGAAATTTGCCCAGAAGCCCTTAAATACGTGTTCCCTGATTTTGGATGTTGATGAGGATGACGACAAAGACGTTTTTTTGGAAAAAATCGATAAGTTTACTAAAAAAATTCATTTGAATTCAGGTGTTCATTTAAAAACGTTCGATTTAATGAATGCAATTGACCGCAAGAATCAGACCGAAGCTTTGAAAGTGGTGAATAGCCTCCTCGGGCAGGGAGAACATCCTTTGCAGATTTTAGGCGGACTGCTGTGGCATTGGCGGCGGTCACGTTTAAAAGTTTCTATAAAGAATTTTGAAGAAGGCCTGAGGGCCCTGGGCGATGCTGATTTAAATGTCAAACGGAGCCGGCTAAAACCCGAATATGCGGTAGAAGTTGCTGTGGTTAAACTGTGTGGATTACGGTCGTCTTATTGAGCTGGTTCAGCGACCGCAGGGATAAATTTCACGAAGATTTTGCGAAGGAAAGCTTATTTCGAGATTTTTTGCAGCCAAAGACTATATTGTGATTTTTTCCGTGCAGCGTTGTTCTTGTGAAGCAACTTTGTCTTGACCGCTTTATCGAGCTTTTTGAAAATGGTTTTGAGAAGATTTTTGGCTTCTTCGACCTTCTTTTCGTCAATGAGGGCTCGAAAATCCTTGATGGCCTTTTTGATGTCCGTCTTGATGTCGAGATTGTGCATCCGACGGCGATAATTTTTACGAAGATCTTTGAGGGCAGAGAGACGTTGAGGCAAAACAACCACTCCTTTCAAAATGTTTTCTTAAATGTTGTTGAGCGACGTTGAAGCCGCTACAATAAGGCTAAATTCTTGGCCTTTCGCAATGGGTCACAATATAGCAGAGAGCTTTTGTTATGTCAACTAATAAATCCATCCCCCATGATTCCAATTTAGGGGTCATGAAATCCACCACGATTTTGTCCATTGGGACGTTCAGTTCCCGGGTTTTGGGCTTTATTCGGGATATTATCCTGGCGAATATCCTAGGGACGGCCATGAGAGCCGATGCCTTTTTTGTGGCTTTGCGGCTTCCGAACATGTTTCGGGAAATGGTCGCGGAAGGAGCCACGAATTCTTCTCTCGTTCCGGTTTTTTCTGAATATTTAGAGAAGAAAAGCAAAAAAGAGCTTTTGCATTTTGTCAGTGCCATTTATGCCTGGGCGTTGATTGTCTTAAGTTCGATTACCCTTGTGGCCGTTATTTTTGCTCCCTGGGTGATCCGGGCCATGGCTCCGGGTTTTCTTGATGAGCCCGATAAGCTTTCCTTGACGGTGAATCTGACCCGCATCATGTTTCCTTATCTGATCCTGATCGGACTGACCGCCTATGGCATGGGGATTTTATATAGTCTGCGTTCTTTTTGGATCCCGTCATTTGGGTCGTCTTTGTCGAATATCATCGTCATTTTAAGCGCTTTGATCGCGTTTAAGTTTATGAAAGAACCGACCTATGGTTTGGCCATTGGCGTTCTTTTCAGCGGAGTGGCCCCGTTAATTTTGCAGAGGCCTTTATTAGTTCATCATGGGATCATCGTTTCCAAACCTGAATCGCTGGATGATCCGGGAGCAAAAAAAGTCGGGAAGCTCCTTTTGCCCCGTTTAGTCGGGTCAGGAATTTATCAGTTGGGAGTTTTTGTCGATACGTTTTGCGCGTCTTTGTCGTCGATTGTGGGGACCGGGGGCATCTCGGCCATTTATTATGCGAACCGGATTTTGCAGTTTCCCATCGGCGTTTTTGGAGTTTCTTTGGCTTCAGCTCTTTTGCCGACCTTGTCTGGATTTGCCGCGCGCGACTCAAAAGAGGACTTCCGCAAGAAGATCCTTTTTTCGATTAAGAATATTTTTCTTGTGATGATTCCGATGACGATTGCTTTATTGCTGTTGGCGGTCCCGATTGTCAGGGTCTTTTTTGAGAGAGGGGAATTTGATGCCTATTCGACGTGGATTACATCGCTGGCGCTTTTCTTTTATGCTTTGGGTCTTGTCGGGTTCGGAGGGACCAAAATCATGGTGACCGCATTTTATGCCCTTCAGGATACAAAAACTCCGGTCCGTATCGCCATGATTTCTTTGATTTCTAATATCTTTTTGAATTTTATTTTGATGCATCCGTTAAAGATCGGAGGGATTGCCTTGGCCAATTCGATTACGGCGTCGATTAATTTTGGTGTTTTATTTTATCTGCTGAATAACCGCATTGAGGGAATCGGCCGGGGACTCGGGGTTTATTTTAAGAAGGTTTTGGTGGCCTCAAGTCTCATGGCTGCCGTTATTTATCTTTTTGGGTTGATGATGTCGGGTCAAAATGAAATTTTAATACTGATCCTGACCGGTGTGTTGGGAGGATTTGTTTTTATCGGGAGCTGTTATCTTTTAGACGTTGATCAAGTCCGGCGGTTCTTTACATGGATCTCTCAGAGAAAATAAGCCAAGCCCCTTTATCGAGCGGTGTTTATTTGATGAAGGATGCCCAGGGCAACATCCTTTATGTCGGGAAAGCGATCAGTCTTCGCAAGCGAGTCCAGTCCTATTTCAGGAAAACCCGCGAAAAATTTTCAAAAACAGATCTCCTCGTCCGCCACATCCGTGATATCGAATTTATCCTGACCGCCAGTGAAGCCGAGGCTTTGTTGTTAGAAGCCAGTTTAATTAAGAAATATCAGCCGAAGTACAACGTCGATTTGCGGGATGATAAAACGTATCCCTTTATCCAGATTACGAAAGAAACCTTTCCTTTGATTTCTGTGGTGCGGCCTTCTTTTAAAAAAGGGGAAAGGCCGCCTCTTTCCAACAGATCTCCTCGATATTTTGGGCCTTATGTCGATGCGACATTGATTCGGGAGGCCTTAAACATTATCCGGAAGGTCTTTCATTTTCGTAGTTGTGATTCGCTGCCGAAAAAAGTTTGTTTGGATTATCATTTGGGATTGTGCGACGGCCCTTGTGAAGGGAAAATAAGCGCTGCGGATTACAAGAAAATCATTCGCCACGTCAATTTGATTTTGGAAGGAAGGAAAGACGAACTTTATCTAAGTCTGAAAAAGGAAATGGAGGAGGCTTCTCGGCATCAAAAGTATGAACAGGCCGCGAAAATCCGTGACCAGATTCGGGCGATCGGGGCGCTTTACTCCGGGACGAAAGACATCAATTATTACAAGGAGGCCGAACAGCTCAAGCAGGTCTTGAATTTGTCGAGACTTCCGGAGCGTATTGAAGCGTTTGATATTTCTAATATCATGGGAGAACAGGCCGTCGGTTCCATGGTCTCTTTTTTAAACGGAAAGCCGGATAAATCACAGTATCGCCGTTTTCGGATTCGGGATGTCTCGGGAATTGATGACTTTAAGATGATCGGGGAAATCGTTCGCCGGCGTTATCGACGGTTAAAAGAGGAAGGGTTGCCTTTTCCGGATCTCATTATTATTGACGGCGGTAAAGGTCAACTATCGAGTGCTTATAAGGAACTTCAAGATTTAGGAGTCCAGATTCCTTTGATTTCTATCGCGAAAAAACAGGAGCAAATTTTTCTTCCCCAAAAACGGTTTCCTGTTGTTTTCCGTTTAGATTCTTTAGGATTACAACTGATTCAGAGGGTCAGAGATGAGGCGCATCGATTTGCCATATCCTATCATCGCACGTTACGTAGCAAAAACGTTCTGCGTTAAGGACGTGAAGTTGTCTCCTTTTGAGAAAAAAGTCCTTGGGGTGACGCTCAAAATCCCATTGGGCCAGACGCGTTCTTATGCGTGGGTGGCGAAAGCCGCAGGAAACCCGAAAGCGGTTCGGGCTGTCGGACAAGCTTTAAAGAAGAACCCTTTTCCGCTATTGATCCCTTGCCATCGGGTTGTCTGTTCCGACGGTTGTTTAGGCGGTTATGCGGGTGGGGTCCAAATGAAGAAGGCCTTGTTGGGGCTTGAAAAGGAAATCGTTCGGGTTTTGTTGAAACCCCCGGGACAACATAGCCTGAAAAAAGCTTTTTAAAGATTGGCGCATCATCGAAAGGGTTGTACAATACAGAAAAAAGAAGCATTCTAAAAAATTTTTGATTGTGACTTTTCAAGGAGGATGAGATGGATATTCGCATGTTGCTGCAGAAAATGGTCCAGCTTGAGGCTTCTGATTTGTTTTTAAGGGTTAACGCCAGGCCCCATGCCCGTGTTCACGGCCGCGTGGAACCGATCGATGAAGGGACTTTGTCGAAGGATGAAATGCTTTCGATCACAGATTTTTTGCTGGGGACAGAGGCCCGTAAAGAATATTATGCCAAGAACCTCGACATGGATTTTATTTACCAGGAGAAGGGGTTGGGACGTTTTCGCGTTAATCTTTTCACGCAAAGAGGGACCCCCTCCATTGTTATTCGCCATGTCACGGACGATGTCAAGTCCTTCGAAGCCTTGAACCTTCCGATTGAGGTTTGTAAAAAGTTTTCCGAGGAGCCTCGGGGGCTTATCCTGGTGTGCGGTCCGGCGGGCAGCGGCAAATCAACCACCATCGCCAGCATGATCAATTACATGAATGACCGGGAAGCCAAACACATTATCACGATCGAAGATCCGATTGAGTTTTTATTCAGAGATAAAAAAAGCGTTGTGAATCAACGGGAATTGGGGATTGATGTGGCCTCCTATCCGGTCGCCCTACGTTTTGTCACCCAGCAAAGCCCTGATGTGATTTATATCGGGACAATTCGCGATAGCGAAACCATGCGGGCCGCCATCTCCGCCGCGGAATTAGGGGCGTTGGTCTTGTCGACGTTCCATACGATTAATGCTGTTCAGACCATCGAACGTATCGTCAATTTCTTTCCTCCGTATTTGCATGCTGAGGTCAGGATGCAATTGTCGTTGTTGCTAAGGGGTGTTATTTCGCTTCGACTTCTTCCCAGGGCAGACGGCAAAGGCCGCATCCCGGCTTATGAAACGATGGTCGTGACCCCAACCGTGGCCCGGTTGATCCGCGAGGGAAATATCACCCAAATCCAATCGTTTATCGATGAAGGCCAGTTGTTCGGTATGAAATCGTTTAAACAATCTTTGGTGGGGCTTGTCAAAAGCAAACTGGTTGCCGAAGAAGAGGCCCGTCGCGTTTCTGACAGCAAGGACGATTTCGATTTGGAGTTAAAAGGCATCAAACGTTTTTCATATTAAGGGATTGAATCCTCAGAACGTTTCAAAGCCATCGATTGTTTAAATCGCTCATGCGTTTTCTTCCGTTATCTCCCGTTTATTTATCTCATCGCCTTGTCTTTCTTTTCCTTTTTTCCCTGACTCTGGTTGTTTATGCCCAGATTCTTAAAGCGGATTTTGTGCTCGACTCTTATTATGTGGTTGTTGATAATCCCACGATCAAGCAGTCTCAGCTCTATCATCGCATCTGGACACAGGATTTTTTTGCCGCGTATAACCGGCCGGAAGATTTTAAGATGTCCTATTATCGCCCGATTGTTTCGTTGACCTATATTGGAGATTATCGGCTTTGGGGACTGAATCCGGCAGGATATCGGCTGGTCAATATTTTTATCCATTCGCTGAATGCGTTTTTGTTCTATTCCTTGCTTTTGCGTCTGCGCCAGAAACAGACGATGGCTTTTTTGGCTGCGATTCTTTTTTGCCTTTTCCCTGTCCATCTTTGGGTTGTTAACCATATCTCGGCCCGGACCCATCTTTTGCAGGTGTTTTTTTGCTTGGGATCGTTGCTGTTGTTATTGCGGTATTTTGATCGGAAAAATATCTGGTCCTTTGTCGCTAGCCTTGTGTGCTTTTTGTTTTCTATTTTGTCACGGGAGCTCGCCGTGATTCAGCCTTTGATTTTCTTTTTAGTTTTATATGATTATGAAAAAGATTATCGTAAAGCCATAAGAGGAACGTTGCCATTTGTGATTTTTGTTCTATTTTATTTGGCTTTTCGAATGAGGTTCCTGCCCGTTTTAAACGGGCCGTCAATTCTTCCTCAGGGACTTTCTCCCCGTTTTCTTTTTGACGGTTTTTCAGCCGTGGTTGAATATTTTTTGTATTTTTTCCTTCCGCAAACATCATGGACATTTCGGTTTACGAATTTTACGTCCAATTCTTTCGGGCTGGTCGGAGCTGTTCTTTTGCTTGCAGGGATGTTGTATGGGGTAAATAAAATTCGGAATGATCGGCCAGATCATTTTTTATGGGTGGGGGTAGGCTGGCTGGCCACGGGGCTCATGTTGTTCCCTCTTTTATTGCCGCAATTATTGTATCTCGGGCCTGTTCTTTCGCAAGTTCATCTCTATCCACCCTCGATGGGTTTTGCGGTTCTCCTGAGCTTTGTTTTATTGAACATGATTGAACGTTTTGGGGCCTTTGGCAAAATACTCCTTATCGCGGTTGTCTTTTATTATTCTTCGAACGTGGTTTATGAAAACTATTTTTGGCGCAAAGAAGAGCCCCTGTTCCGGCATGTCCTTCAGACAGAGCGAGGCCGTGGTCATTTGGTTGAAGACCAGTTGATTTTAAAATATGAGCGGGACCAAAAGGTGATCCGGGAGAAAATCGCGGGAAGCCATCTCCCGGCCGAAAAAAGCAATTGGCTGTTAATCTTAGGGCGGGCGCAGCTGCAGGAGGGCCAATTTAATCAGGCCATCAAAACTTTTCTTGAGGCCAATCGATCCTTTCCCAGCGCGATTGCTGACAGGGGAATTGGCTATGCCTATTTTTATTTGAAACAATATGATTTGGCCCTTCGGTACCTGAACCTTTCCTATGAAGTCGACCCGGAATCTCATTTCACCCTTTCCCGGTTGGGAGAAATTTTCTTTGTGAAGAAGAAGTATTTATTAGCGGAAGAATATTTTCAGAAATCCATTTTTTTCAATCCGGATGATGAAGAAAGCCTATCGTATTTGGCCACAATTTATCTTCTCCAGGACAAATTGCCCTTGTCACAAAAATTTTTAGGGCAAGCCATTAAGATTTCAAAGGACAAAAGTTATCCTTCGCGTTTTATGGCCGTCGAATTATATGCCTTGGGGCATTTGGAGCCCGCCGTTGTTCTTCTTAAGAAAAATGTTGATCAATACCGCTGGGATGTTGAATCTAGGCTTCTGTTAGGAAAGATCTGCTTTAATTTGGATTACAAAGAGGAGGCCGTCCGGCTTTGGACGGAAGTCCTGGCCATGTCCCCGCATCACCCTGAGGCAAAAGAGTGTCTTAGGAAAATCCCCGGGTATTTTCCTTAAAAATCAATCGTGCCCCAAACAGGCCGTTCGACGGGTTGAGACACATCATTGTATTTCTAAAAGATTATGTTATAATACGTCCTTATGATTGATACGATTCGACAGAAAATAGACGCGATTAACTCCAAGATTCACCATCTACGGGGGTTTCTTTGACCTGCCTGAAAAGCTCAAAACGATCTCTGCGATCCAAGAACAGATGGCCCAACCGACTTTTTGGGACGATAATCTGAAAGCCAATAAGGTGATGCGTGAGTTGAAGATTTTGAAGTCCGTGGTTGAGCCTTTTGATGACAGCATTAAAAGACTCCAGGATTTAAAAGAATTAACTGAGCTTTCTGAACAGGACCCCACTTTTCTCGAGCAGATCCTTAAGGACATTGAGCTTCTCGAAAAAGAAGTCAATCAGATTGAAATTCAGGCAATTCTGGGTGGGGAATTTGACGGAAATAACGCCATGCTGAGTATCAATGCGGGCGCCGGAGGGACTGAATCTTGTGACTGGGCCAGCATGCTTTTAAGGATGTATACCCGCTGGGCTGACAATAAAGGGTATAAAGTCAAGACCTTGGATATTTTGGCCGGAGAAGAAGCCGGGATTAAAAACGCAACGATTAGAATTGAAGGCGAACGCGCCTACGGACTTTTAAAATCCGAAAAAGGCGTTCATCGGTTGGTTCGCATTTCTCCTTTTGATTCGAACAAAAGACGTCATACGTCTTTTGCTTCGGTGGATGTGATCCCCGAAGTGGAAGATGATGTCGATATTGAGATCAAGGAATCTGAATTAAGGATTGATGTCTATCGCTCCTCAGGGCCGGGGGGGCAAAGTGTGAATACTGCGGATTCAGCTGTCCGCATGACCCATCTTCCGACAGGCATTGTGGCCCAATGCCAGAATGAACGTTCTCAGTTGCAGAACCGGCAGATGGCCATGAAAATGCTCCGCGCCAAACTTTATGAATTAAAACGCAAGGCCCAAGAAGAACAGATGGCCGCCGAATACAGCCAGAAACAAAAGATTGAGTGGGGCAGCCAAATCCGTTCTTATGTAATGCATCCTTATTGGATGGTCAAAGATCACCGCACAGACGTGGAGACAAGTCAGGTCCAGCCGGTCATGGACGGAGATCTCGACATGTTTATTGAAGCCTACTTAAAAATGAAG
>CAZAPN010000050.1:0-10291 GCA_964487145.1 uncultured Planctomycetales bacterium
TGGTGTAACCCATCTCTCCGGTACAAACTGTTACCCATGTGTCCGGTATGGACCCTTTCAAGCTGGTTGCGGGGACAGGATTTGAACCTGTGACCTTCAGGTTATGAGCCTGACGAGCTTCCTGGCTGCTCCACCCCGCGATATGGCATAGGGCCTAGAGCACAGGGCATAGAGACTAAAACTGCTAGAGTCTTCATACCATTTGTGCTGGGCTCTATGGAATATATTTAAATCTTATTTCTAAAAGAACGAATCTTTCTTACCAAAATCTCTAAATCATCATAATACTTCTTAAAATTATCCTGACTCAGATAACCCGTATCTCGAGATACAACCAACATTGAAACAACTTCATAAACGGATCGGATAGCATAATTCAGAAAACTTTTAAATTCTTGAGTTGAATTGCTTCCGGAACCTTCGGCAATATTATTTGATACAGACAATACAGCAGCTCTCAATTGTGAACCTAAACTAAAATGAACTTTCTGAGGAAAGTTATCTGCAACTTCAAAAATTTCTTTACAAAGAACTATCGCCTGCTTCCAAATCTCCAAATCTTCAAAACGAAACATGCGGTTTTCTCCTCCAGCTTAATTTACCGTTAAGACTGGATTGGAGAATTTTTCTCCGCAATCATTTTCTTACCCTAAGCCCTTTGCTCTATGCCCTATGCCCTTTGCCCTATGCTATTTCGTCTTATTCACGCCCGCCGGAACAATCTCAACCACCACTTCGCCTTCTTTGACGAGGCCCATACGTTCGCGGCCGACTTTTTCAAGATACACAGGATCTTCTTCGAGCATACGCTTTTCTTCCAATAACCGCTTCTGCTCTTCCTTCAATTGCTTGACCTGTTTGGCGTAATCAAGATTCCTTTGACGCAAATCCTGCATCTGGGTATACGACGGCAAAAATATCAATAAAAGAACAAAGGCAAAAATGAATAAAAAAAAGGCGTTCTTGAGCATTTCATCAGCGATTAGGGATTAGCGGTTAGCGGATAGAAAAAACTATCCTCGACACCTAGATAACCTTGCCCCATAGAGGGCCCGCATATACAGCCTTAGACCCTAACTCTTCCTCAATCCTCAAAAGTTCATTATACTTACAAATACGGTCGGTCCTTGACAACGAACCTGTTTTAATCTGGCCAACACCGGTCGCGACCGCCAAATGGGCAATGGTCGTATCCTCGGTTTCACCCGAACGATGAGAAATAATCGACGTGTATTTATTCTTCTTGGCAAGATTAATTGTATCCAACGTTTCCGAAAGGCTGCCGATTTGGTTCACTTTAATCAAAATCGAGTTGGCCACACCTTTTTTGATCCCCTCACCTAAACGTTTCACGTTGGTTACAAAAAGATCATCGCCTACAAGCTGAATATTGTCACCAATCTTTTGGGTCATCTCTTTCCAACCGGTCCAATCATTTTCATCAAGTCCATCTTCAATCGAAATGATCGGATATCGCTTGATAAATTTCGCATAAATATCCACGAGTTCACTGGCTGAAATCTTTTTGCCGTCAAACGAATACTTGCCATCCTTATAAAAAGACGATGACGCGGCGTCAAGTGCAATCGAAACCTGTTGTTCCGGTTTATAGCCGGCTTTTTCGATCGCTTCAATGATCAACTGAAGCGCCTGCTCATTGGACGTCAAAGACGGAGCAAATCCGCCTTCATCTCCGACGGATGTGGAAAGCTTTTTGGATTTTAAAATGGCTTTAAGATTATGAAAAACTTCCGTTGCCATGCGGATGCATTCTTTGAAAGTCGGCGCGCCAATCGGGGCAATCATGAATTCCTGGATATCGAGGTTATTGTCCGCATGCATGCCGCCGTTTAAAATGTTCATCAAAGGAACCGGAAGGATCTTAGCATCATCACCCAGATATTTATAAAGCGGAACTTTTCTCTCTAAGGCCGCGGCGCGGGCCACAGCCAACGAAACGCCTAAAATCGCGTTAGCGCCAAGCTTTCCTTTATTATCGGTCCCATCTAAATCAATCAGGAGTTTATCGATATTACGAAAATCGGGTTCTTGTTTGAGGATCTTATCAGAGATAACGGTGTTCACATTGTTGACGGCTTTTTGAACACCTTTGCCTAAATAACGAGATTTATCACCATCGCGAAGCTCAATCGCTTCATGCTCGCCGGTTGACGCCCCTGACGGTACAGCGGCACGGCCTAAAATTCCGGAATCTAAAACGACATCAACTTCAACGGTAGGATTCCCACGGGAATCGAGAATCTCGCGGGCCTTCACTTTGACAATCTTGGACATCTATCGCTTCTCCTTATGTTAAGAAAATAATATGGACAGATCGTGTGCTTGGGTTATGGTTAAGAAGCCAGTATAGTCTCGGGGTTAGGGTTAAGTCTGAGACCTAACCTTAACCATCTGACGATACAGGCCTCCTAACCTAAACCTAACACCATAACCCAAAATTCAAAAAACATATAAATTTCCCTTCGGGAAATGCTCTATTTAATAACATAGTTTAGTTTTAAAGTCAATAGAATTAACGCTTAGGGATTGGGATGAGTTGTGAGAAGCGAGTCGAGTTGTGGGATTTGGGAGGAAAAAAATCACCCTCATCCCAATCCCCGACACACGTCTCACGCCCCACGTCTCACCCTTATTAACAAAACTTTCCCACCGCAATTGACTCTCCCAAACCGATATGATATTCTAAGTCATCTGTTAATATCCTATTAATATTCCTATCGGAAAGGCTTACCATGAACCTCAAAAAATTCCTGATTTATTTTCAGCTTTACTGGACACGCATTCTTCTGATCATTGTTCTTGCCAGCATTCTCCTGTTTACGATAGCGGCCATGGTCTGGGGAATTTATAACTATCTCAATATGGAATCCTTCAGCCGACGTATGATTACGGCTTACATGGGAACGTATCTGATCATCTTTTTGGTTGTCGGGATTTTTCAGGCTTTTATTTTCGGTTTTGTGAATATGTATTTCATCGCCGGAGGAGGGCTCCAACGGCTCACCCAGTCCCGCATCACGACCGCCAAAGTCAATGTCAAATGGGATGAAGTCATCGGCATGGAAGGCGCCAAAAAAGAAGCCTGGGAACTCGTGAAACTCCTCAAAGACCGGCACATGCTGAAAACCATCGGCGGAAAAATCATTAAAGGGACACTTTTTGTCGGCCCACCAGGGTGCGGCAAAACGTATCTCGCCAAAGCCATCGCAACCGAAGCAGGACTTCCTTTCATCTCAAGTGTTGGAAGTGAATTTGTGGGAATTTTTATCGGCTTGGGTGCCGAACGCATGAAAACCCTTTTTAAAGAAGCTCGCGCATTGGCTAAAATGGAAGGCGGATGCATTGTTTTTATCGATGAAATCGACTCCTTTGCCCGGCCCCGGACATCGATCATGGGTTTTGGCGGAGGGATGGATCATAACGCGACCATCAACCAATTTTTGACGGAATTAGACGGCCTGCGGCAAAAAGAAAACAATATTGTTGTCATTGCCGCTACAAACGTGCCCGAAGAAGAACTCGATTCAGCCATTATGCGCTCGGGTCGTTTTGACCGAAAAATCTACATAGGAAAACCCAATCTTGAAGAACGAAAACAGATTTTCACTTTTTATTTGAAAAAAATTAAGACCGACTCATCCATCAATATCCCTCTTTTGGCGCGAAAAGCCTTATGGTTTTCACCTGCGGATATCGAAAATATGATTCGGGAAGCCGGGCTTGTTGCTCTTCGTGACCGTCGAGAAGAAATCACCATGAAAGACCTATCTGTGGCGTATGACCGGGTTATTTTTGGCTTAAAATCGAATATCGTCTTAACTCCTGAAGAAAAAATATGGACGGCTTATCACGAGGCAGGACACGCGGTCATTGCTTACTTAATTCACCCGACCGATGATGTCATTAAAGCCACGATTATCCCCCATCGGGGAGCTTTAGGGTTTGTTTCGCACCGCCCTGTCGAAGAATTGCATTCCGCTAATAAAGAAAAACTTTTGGCGGACATCAAAGTGAGCGTGGCCAGTTTTGCGGCCGAGAAAATTAAATTTGGCACAACCTCAAGCGGTGTTGGCGGCGGACCAGGGAGTGATTTCAGTCATGCGACCTGGATTGCCCAATCCATGGTTTATTCTTTAGGCATGGGGCAATCCGGTTTAATCGGCGATTTTCATCCCTTCCGGGCCTATTACAGCGACAACTCCCTGTCAGAAAAAACCAAAGAAATCCTGAACAACGATATGCAGGCCATTCTCCAAAGTTGTTTAAAAGAAGTCACGGACATCCTCAATCAAAAACGTGATCTTTTGGACTACTTTGCCCAAGAACTTCTTAAGAAAGAAGAACTGGAGTACGACGAAATCGTAGCTATTTTTGACCAATTTAATTTAAAACCCTTAACGCGCAAACCTGCCGTATAAGAAAAAAATCGTAAGCGATTGACCATGAAAAAAAATCTGGCCATTTTTTTTATCGTCCTCTGCGTTCTTTCACTCTCCTGCACCATGAAAAAACCCTGGAAAGGCCATGACATTGATGAGGCCTTCCTCAGAATCCTTCACCAACAGGGCCATACCAAGGCCATCACCCAGCGAGTCGGAAAGACCCTTTGGGTTTATCTTCCCGAAAAACGGGAACTGCTTCGATATGCTGCCGCAGAACCGACCGATAACCCTCCCAAACGACAAATGACGGTCCAATATGTTGATGCGAAATTTGAAGGGGAAACTTTTTTTATTGAATATGACCTGGTTCTTGCGACCAAGCCCCAAAAAAACCTGGGATTAAGCTCAGCCTATAGCGAAGAATTCAATCAGGAGTATCGGGATGTCACAACCGCCATCCTTCAAACTTATCTGGACAGCGAGGATCCACCGGTTTTCATTGCCTTGGTTTTTGCTGATATCAAAACAGGCATTGAAATGATTTCGATTTTTAACGCGCAGGACTTTTTGCATTATCAAACTTCGGGAGTCCCTCAGGAAGAATTTAATTTACGTATTATCTCGGAGACCAAAGGAGACAAAAAAATCATCGATGACTGGGCCGGACGCCATCTTCAAGGCTATGACATCCCCTGGCCAGATTTCTTGAGCCGCCAAATCGTCAACCGCATCAATTTCAAATACCAACGCAGTGATTTCCCGCCGGGGCCAGAAACAGAAAAAGAAATCCTTTCACTTATTGCTGTAACGGTTAAGGCCTATGATTTTAAAGATTTTCAAGCGGTTAAGCTTTGGGATTTACGCAGCGGTGTTTCCAATACGTTTGGGAAGGAATATTTAGAAGAACTTTGGAAAGAAACAAAATAAGATCATCAGGACATCAGGATATCCGTGGGCAGGACACCTGGCTATCGGCAGATCGGATTAATAACCTGATATTCTGATATGCCAATAAACGAACGGCTGATTTTCTGATATGCGGATTTGCGCTTTATCTTGAGGAAGAATTTTTATTTCACTACCCGCCCGACCATCTTTAACTTCCCCCTCGCCAACAAATCAATAGCCCTAGGATAAATCTTATGCTCGACCTTGTGGATTTTTGTCGCGAGCGTTTCGAGGGTGTCTTTGGATTCAATCTTGACGGCTTCCTGTAAAATAATGGGGCCATGGTCCACTTCTTCGTCGGCAAAATGGACCGTCACCCCGGTCACTTTCGCCCCGTATTCCAAAGCGTCTTTAATCGCATGGCCGCCTTTAAAGGCGGGAAGGAGTGCGGGATGAATATTCAAAATCTTATTTTTATATTCCTGAATAAAATAGCTACTTAAAATCCGCATGAAGCCGGCCAGCACAACGAAATCAACGCCATGTTCACGTAAAACCTTGACCACCTCGCGGTCAAAACTTTCCCGGTCTAAGAAAGCTTTCGGGTCAATAAACAGAGCTTTGATCTTGGCTTTTTTGGCGCGGACCAAGGCAAAGGCTTCTGCTTTATCAGAAATCACCAAGGTCAGTTCTGCTTTGATTTTTTTCTTTTGAACCGCCTGGATGATCACCTGAAGATTCGATCCAAACCCCGAAGCCAAAACAGCAAAACGTTTCACGCCGATCCCCTTCCCTTTACAAGTCCGAAGAAGTTTCCTTGCGCCTGAAAAAACCAACTAAACCCACAATCGAAAAAATAATTCCGACTCCGATTAAAATCCAAAATCGTTCAATGCGTTCGGCCAAAGATGAGCTGATGAGCATCGCGACCAGAAACGCAAAATGGACAACGATCTCCAAAGAACTAAACACTTTTCCGCGCATGCTGTTGTCGCTGACTTGATGAATAATGGTCGTTGAGGCAATCATGATGGGACCGACGACTAACCCCAAGATAAAGGCAAGGCTCGAAGCCACTTTCAAACTCGGAATTTTCTCAACGATCGAAGCAAATAAAATAAGCATCACCCCACCGAGAAACAAACACAGAGAAATCACCTTAAAACGGGAAATCTTCTGCCCCCATCGGCCATAAATCAAAGATCCGAAAAACAGCCCCACCCCTAAACAAACCGCCAATAATCCCAAGTCACGGGTTATCGTGTTAAAGGCATCCTGGATGAAAACGATGATGACAACATAAATCGCGCCGGCCGCCGAAAAAAGAATAAAAAACATATTGATAATAAAACGGATATCCCGATGGTTAAAAAGATAACTGACGCCGTCTTTCATTTCCTGGATAATGGACTTTTGAATTTCATTGATCATCTCTTTGCTGGTATTTAAAATCGCTGCACTATCCACTTTTAATTTAAGATGATGGTTCATCGAAACAATGAGGGCCCCCGACAAAAGAAACGTCATCGCATCAAGAATGAACCCTCCCCTCGCTCCGAATTTCTCGACGATAAAACCGCCCAAGGCGCATCCTAGCACAAACGCGATCATGCCCGTTACAGAGACAAGGGAATTCGCGCCCAACAAGCCGTCCTGTGTGACCAAATCGGGAATGATGGACATCTTGGCTGGAATATAAAATCGCCCCAAACAAAAGACCAAAAAGACGACCACATAAATCGGAACCATGGATTCCCGGAAAATAAAAAGAAAAGGGATCGTCAAAACCAAAAGTCCCCGCAAGAAATCACAGACAAAAAGGGTGGTGCGCTTGTCCCAGCGGTCCACATACGCCCCGGCGATCGGGCCGACGATAAAAACTGGGATGATCGTGAAAGACAGCATTTTGGCCAAGTCAAAGGCAGAACCCGGGCTGCGGCCGGCAATCAAGCCGATGAGGGCCATTTGGTTAATCCGGTCACCGAATTGGGAAATAAGCTGGGCAACCCAAAGAAGAGAAAAATTCCGGTTTTTAAAATTATGGAACAGGGATTTCATTTTTGAAAAAGTTTTGACTTATTATACCACCAGACTTATTTTTGTTGCCAACGGTTTGCTTATTTTTTAAAAAGAAGTTGTTTTGTTAAGCGGATATTCTCTTGGAGCAAGGCATTCAAGCTCCCGGCGTCTTTGATTTTGTCGTATTCCTTGAGCCCTTCCTCATAGCGGCCCTGGTCACACAACGATTTGCCGAGGGCAATCTGCGCGCGCACGTCCATCGGGTTAATCAAAAGAGCCTTGCGAAAATGTTGTTCCGCCTCGACGAATAATCGTTTCTTCGCCAGCGCCAACCCCAAAGAACACTCAACACGGCTATTCCACGGGTTGTGCGCCAAACTATTTTTATACATCGCAATTTCTTGCGAGGCATAAAGGTTATTCTGGACAGTCATGATAAAAAGAAAAAGATACAAGCCGAAAACCCCCAAAGAAAATGTTCGCAAAGAAAACAATCTTAAGGTGAGACCTTTCTTGAGCACCCATTCCATCGCGAAGACCATCAAAACAAAAACCCCTAAAGACGGAATATAGAGAAAGTGTTCCATGGTTGAAATCCATCCGGGCTGGAAACGCAAAGGAAAAACATTGGACTCCGGAAGGATCGTGACGAAGAACCACCCGATAAAAAAAAGGACAACTGCTGAAATCCGGCCACGATACCGATAGAGCCCATAAAGAAGACCGATAAAAAGGATCAGGAACAAGAAAAGTTCAGGATAATAAGGTTTTACGAAAATCGGCAATCCCCGGTAAAAATATAATCCCACGGGAAAGATGAGCAACCAAAGGTACATCCCCAAAGCGCGCAAAGCGGCCATCAAACCAAAGACCATTTCCTCAGAAGACCAATATGGAAAAACAGTAATACCAAAATCCTGACGCAACAGAAGATATTCCAATAAAATCAGAAAAAACGGTACAATGCTCAAGACAAACTCTCGAGAAGGCCCCTGGAACGATTTTCTTACCAATAGACCGCTTAGTATCAAAACAAACGGGAATGTCACAGCCGACTCTTTCGATAAAAGTGCTAAGATAAAAAACAAAAGCGATAAAATGTATGACAATTTATTTTTAGACTCATTAAACTTATAAAACCATAAAAAAGCATTAAAATAAAATAATCCGCATAAAAGAATCGGGCGTCCAGCAATATTGGCCACGGCCTCCCACTGGATCGGATGGATCACATATAACAAAGACACAAAAAACGCAAGGTCTTGCCTTTTCAAAAGAACACGGATTAAAAAAAAGGCCGTGGTGCCGCTCAATAACAACAACAAAATATTCGTCAAATTATAAGCCAAGGGATTGAGCCCCGCCAAATGATATTCCAGCATATAAGTCACTTCAACGAGCGGCCGATAATACATCCCTCCATTCCAAGTCGAGTTTAAAAAGATTCTTTTGACATTCGATAGGCTTTGGATATCCACATTAGAAACAATCGAAGCCTCATCATCCAAGGTTTTAAAATCCGCGCCAAGGATAAACGAATAAGCCGTAAATCCTAAAGCGATAATCAGAAAAAGGCATAACCCTTGATGACGCAAAATATTTTTCATGGGATATTATTTTAAAATATTCTTTAGATAAACAAGGTTCGGATCTGCAGGGGCCAAATGAAGCCCTTCGGATAACAGTTGTTTGGCTTGTGAAAACTTCCCCAGTTCCTTGGCACTGTGCACCCCATAAACATAAGCCAAGACAACATCTTTTTTAAGACCGATCGCCTTCAACGCATAGGACAAAGATGACTCATAATCCTGTTTGTGGATATAGGCTTTAGCCAAATGAACATACGGGATTTCATAATGAGGATTGGCCCCGACGGCCTTTTGGAAATAAGCAATGGCCGTATCCGGATCATCCACATAACAAGTTCCCAGACGGGTATAAACCATATAATCCAGCGAAGGATTGCGGTAAAAAGGATTTGGCCGTTCTTTGGCCAAATAACTATTGAAATGCTCGATCGCCAAGGGATATTCTTTTTCAGAAAGAAAAGTCATCCCCAAAATGTAATGCGGTTTAGCGCTGTCAGGATAATCAGAAATCATCTTTGTGCAACAAACCATATCATTTTTAAAAAATAGATTCAAAGGGATTGTCGTTGCTAAACATAAACCTATCAGGGCAAATTTGACATAAAATCCTGCGGGAACTGCCGGCATTTTCTCCTTTAAATAATCAATGCCCCTCTCTGCTCCATAGGCAAACGCGACCAAAAGCCCTATCACGGGGATGTACATAAACCGAAACGCAATGGAATTGGGCAAAGGGATTAAATTCGCGACCGGCAAATAAGTTAAAAAGAACCAGAGAATAAAAAAAGAGATTTTGTTCGATTTCCGCACGACCATCCAACCACAAAAAACAAGAAATGATAAAACCAAAAAGACTTCGTCCGCCCGGATAGAACTCATGGCCGGACAATAGAGGGGTGGCAAAACAGTGGTTTTAAAAGGCAAAAAAACAGCCACCAAATAAATATACAAGATTTTTGCGGCGGTGAAAATCCATGTCGAAAGCCAAAAAAGGGAAAAAGACAATTGCGTGTAAGCCGAATTTGGGAAAACAAAGAAATAAACATAAAGATAAAAAATAAGTATTCCGAGAAAGATAAGATACTCACGCGCGAAGAACCCTGTTAATCTGTTTTCCTTCTTAGAAAAACAGAGGTCATAGGCAAACATCACAAAAAACAAGCTGACAGCGGATTCTTTGGAGAACAATGCCAGAAAGAAACAAATCAAGGATCCCATAAACCAAAATTTTTTAGGATCCTGCCGGTATTTGACCCAGGAAACCAAAGCCCCTAAAAAAAACAAAGCACATAAAAGATCAGAGCGGTATCCGACACAATTGACGACCTCGGCATTGATGGGATGGACCCCAAACAAGAGAGCTGAAAACAAAGCAACATTTTCTTTTTTAAG
>CAZAPN010000051.1:0-10210 GCA_964487145.1 uncultured Planctomycetales bacterium
AGGGAACAGGCGTAAACTTTGGGTACGCGCAGATCGTTCCGATGGCGACGAACTATTGAACACCGATTAACCGGGCCTGCTCCATCAACTGAACGCCCATCAAAAGATTCTCATAAAAAAATTTGCCAGGATTTTCGCGGTTTGCACCGATGCCACCGACCACAGCCGCTAAATGAATAATGATATCGGGCCGTTTGGACTTTAATAAACGCGCAATATCTTTTTCAAGACAAAGATTAAACTCTTTTTTGCGGGGGGTAAAAATTTGACGACATTGTTTTTCTTTCAGTTCACGAACAACAAATCGCCCTAAAAAACCGGCCCCGCCAGTCACTAAAACCCGCTTATCTTTCCAAAATCCCATTTATTTCCCCCGGATCCCATAAACTTGTCGTCGGACCAACTCCATATCCGCATCGACCATCATCTTCACCAACTGACGGAAATTCACTTTGGGTTTCCAGGCCAATTTTTTTCTGGCCTTCCTGCTGTCCCCTTTTAAGATGTCGACTTCGGTCGGACGAAAATATCTCTGATCAATTTTGACATATTTCTTCCAGTCTAATTGCGCATAATCAAAGGCCAGCTCTAAAAATTCTTTAACGGCGTGGGTTTCTCCGGTCGCAATCACATAATCATCCGGCTTAGACTGTTGAAGCATCAGCCACATCGCCTCGACATAGTCCCCAGCAAAGCCCCAATCTCGCTTCGCATTGAGATTCCCCAAATACAACTCCTTTTGAATCCCATATTTGATTCTCGCCGCAGCTAGTGTTATTTTTCGCGTCACAAAGGTTTCACCGCGCCGAGGAGATTCATGATTAAAAAGGATCCCATTGGAGGCGAACATTCCATAAGCTTCCCGATAATTCACGGTCATCCAATAGGCATAAACCTTAGCCGCGGCATAAGGACTGCAGGGATAAAAAGGCGTTTTTTCATTCTGGGGGACAACAGACACTTTTCCGAACATCTCGGAACTCGAGGCCTGGTAATACTTCGTTTTAATGCCCGAATCCCTGATCGCCTCAAGCAATCGCGTGGCCCCCAAAGCGGCTGTCTCGCCAGTATATTCGGGAACCTCAAAGCTCACCTTGACATGACTTTGGGCCCCCAGATTATAGACTTCATCAGGTTGAATGGTCTTCATCAACCGGTTTAAAGAACTTCCGTCCGTTAAATCACCAAAAATTAATTTTAATAAAACATTCTTTTCATGCGGATCCCGATAAAGATGATCAATCCTCTGGGTGTTGAAAGAGCTGGACCGTCGGATAATGCCAAAAACCTCATAACCTTTTTTTAAAAGGAGCTCGGACAAATAAGAACCGTCTTGACCGGTGATCCCCGTAATGAGTGCTCTTTTTCTAGGTTTCATAATTTTTCCTTTTTATGAAATGATCTATTGGGAAGTCCTCAAATTTTCTTCAGCGACGAGCCGAATGATCGAAACGGATAATCCTACCATGAACCAAAATAAAATGGCAAGCTGCAAAGAATAGAAATCCGTATCCACAAAACTATGGGCCAAGAAGCTTGCGACCCCGATGACCAGTCCTCCTAAAAGCCATCGCGAGGATGCCCCCTTGTTGATTGCGCCGACCACGGATCGAATCGTTTCTTTAAAAAACCTCATAAGGATCAAACAAAAAGCCCCTAATCCCAGAAGCCCGGTTTCAAAAGCCATTTGCAAAAAACAATTATGCGCATACATGGGACTATAATAAAACTCATGGCCCCTTATATGTTCCCCCAGGGTCTGCATCTCGGGCATAAAATTATTGATCCCATAACCCAAAAAAGGTTTAAAACGAATTAACGATACAATATCATACCAAAGGTGTATTCTCCAGTTAAAAGTAATGGATAAATCCAGGGAAGAAAGTCGTATACGATCCCGTAATTCTTGGGGCAAAACACATAAGACACCAAAACATAAAATGCCACCAAATAATAATCCCAGACCTAATCTTTTATTCACCATGATCAGATAACTCATCGCCCCTACAAAAAGAGCGATCACAGCGCCTCTTGAGAAAGTAAGAAATAATAACCAGATGGCTGCCCCACAAAACAAAAGTCCTATGATTCTTAAAATAGAATTACGGCGAAACTTGGCCCAAACGAAAACCAAAGGGATGAGAAAAAGAAGATACACGGCCAAACTGTTTGGATGATGGAAACTCGCGGTGGCCCCTCCCCTCGCGATCACTTGATGCCGGAAGAAATCCGTTCCTGTCACATAGTATTGCCAAAAACCGTCCAAAACAACAGCGAATGAAGTCAAAAGAAAAATTCCCCAGGCTTTATGGACGTGATTTTTCTCATAAAAAGCTTCCAAAAACAAAAAATAAACGACAAACCATTCGAATGTCTTAGTGATGAATCGGTGCAAAGAATTTAAGGGGGCCTCCGATCCCAAAATCGAAAGAAGACAAATACAAAAGAATATTCCTATGGGTTTATTCAAAAAATTTTGACGGGGTAAAAAACCGACAACAATTTTTCTGAATTTTTTTGATAGGGGAAGATGGCGGATCGATGACCATTCTAACAGGAGAGATCTCTTCAGGACAAAAAGAAGGAAAGAAACAATGACACAAATCTCAACGACCGCCGGACTATACGGTAACCAAAAAATTAAAACATACAAAAAGAATCTAATGAGGAAGTCAAGCCGAGCAATAAATTGAGCGGAAGAAAGATTCATTCGCGATGGAAATGATTAATAGGCCCCTTTTCCCTTAAAAACCACAGGAATGGTCCAAATGAGAATTGTTAAGTCTAAAAGAAATGACCAGTTGTTGATATACCAGATATCCCATTTCAAAAGGCGTTCAAAGGAAACATCACTTCGTCCACGGATTTGCCAAAGCCCGGTAATCCCGGGGCAGACTTCCAGGCGGGCCAATTGACGTAAATCTTCTTTTTCGATTTGATCGATGGGTAAAGGTCTGGGCCCGACCAAACTCATTTCGCCTTTCAAAACATTAATGATCTGAGGTAATTCATCAAGACTATATCGTCTTAAAAATCGCCCCATTCGTGTGATGCGGGGATCTTTACGGATTTTAAAGATAGGCCCGTCTGCTTCATTTTTGGGTTTCAATACATCTTGAAGTTGATCGGCATTACAAACCATACTGCGGAACTTGAACATGTGAAAAATCTTGCCCTTACGGCCGTAACGTTTCGAAAGATAAATCACAGGGCCCGGAGAATCGAGTTTAATCAGCAAACAAATAAAAACAAAAGGGATGAATAAAAAAGTCACCAAAATCCCAGAAACGATGATATCAAATAGCCTCTTGCCGAATTGGCGGCGGAAATTCTGTTCATTGGAATATTCCAGAATCGGGATATATCCGATATTATATTTCGCAAAATCTCCGGAAATAAGATCAAAAGCCTGGGGGACAACGCGGACAGCAATATCCATAAATTTCGCAAGCTCGAGTATCCTTAAAAAAACACTGTTATCGGGATGAATAGTAATAAAAACTTTCTCGATGAATTCTATACGAGCAATATGATCAAACTCAGAAAGTTTTCCTAAGACTTTGACTCCAGAGACAGTCTGTCCAACTTTAAAGTCATCCAAGAACCCGATGACCTTAATCCCCAATCCCGGACGGCGCTTGATTTCATCAAGCAAAGAAGTTCCCACCTTCCCTGCTCCGATAATAATCGCATTAACATTGCCATATCCACCTTGGACAAGGAATTCGACAAACATTCTTTTGATGACACGCCAAATCGACAGTAAAATCGTCATAAAAAGAGCGGATAAAGCGAAAATAGCCCTCGGAAAACCGGCAACCTTCAACACGTAAAAAAGCAAAATCATCACCATCGAGGAAATAAAGACAGATTTAAAAACCAATAAAATCTCTGTCCACTCTAAGACTTCACGGCGAGTTTGATAGAGTCGATTACCATAAAAGATGAGAATCGTACTCACAATCCAGAGCAAAAAAACTAACCGAAACGGATTATCTCGCGCAAAAAGCAAATCATGAAAGGAAGGTGAAAAAGAAAGGGAATTTTCGCGTAGCCAGCATGCAAAAAAGATAGAAAAATAAATCAAAAGAATATCAACACAGATGTAGAACAACTTCACATAAAAATATTTCTGAAAAAATTTCATTTTATCGCGACTTTCTGAATAAATCTCTGATTAAATATCCGATAAATTTACTGTTTCCAATCAAATACCTTTTCCAAAGCCGCCGGGGCTCACACCATAAACGAAAAAACCATTCGAGTCCCACCCGCTGCATCCACCCGGGTGCTTGTTTTTTGACGCCAGATAAGAAATCAAAAGCCGCCCCGATCCCAATCATGACAGGGACATTGATCTGATTTCGATTCTGGACCATCCAAAAATCCTGTTTGGGAGCCCCAAGCCCAACCCAAAGGATATCAGCCTTGGATTGGTTAATCTTTCCAATAATACTCTCCTCTTCCGGATGAACTTGATCTTCAAAAGGCGGAGAATATTGACCAGCGACCATCAACCCCGGGAAGTCTTTGGTTAAACGCGCTACAAGTTTTTTTAAAACCTCCGGCGTGCTTCCATAAAAGAAATGCTTATATTGATAAGACACCCCCTGACGACAAACATTCCGCATTAAATCAGGGCCATACGTTCTTTCAATGAGTTTATGGCCAAACATTTTCCCTAACCAGACAACAGGCATTCCATCCGGAGTCGCCATATCAGCCTGATTAATAACGTCCTTATAGCTGGGATTTTCTTGACATGAGATGATGGTGGAGACGGGAACAACGCAAATATAAACTTTTGTCTTTTCCGTAACCCAACGATGAATTCTTTCCCAAGCTAAAGAAAGATTAACGACATCAATATCCACGCCAAGAATCTGGAATTTTTCCCTCATAAAGTTTATAAGTAGCTGTCCGGTAACAACTTTTCAACGTGCAATAGAAAGAAACCTTACGCTGAGTGAGTAGAATAGCCCAAGAACCTATCGTAGAAAATAAATTTTTCACGCAGGGGAAACTATATTAAAAGACCCCGGGCGGCCTTTTCCTAAAAGGAAAAGGCCGCCCGTGCTTTTAATATACCTTTTAATAAATTTTATTTTATCACTTCAACCGGAAAATCCGCAAATCCCACATCCCTGAAATTCAAAAAAACAGGAGTCCGATCTCGTTTATTTCGAGAAATCTCGAGAATCTGTTTATCTTTGGGTCTCAACATCGCATATCGACTCAAACCAAAATCACTTTGATGGCTTCGGATGACAGAGACAGCGGTCAATACAAGGGCTAACAAAATAAGTGACTGGAAAATTTTCGAAAACCGCTCTAATTCTGAGCAAACAAGAATAAATATTAAAATAATCGGAATAAACAAAAATCGACTTTGATGGGACCCCAACCACCACGTCAGCCAGTAACTGATAACTAAAAAATACAACAACGCAAAACGTTTTTTCTCAAAAACACTTCTCAGCTGAAGAACAAACGGCCCTAAGAAGATCAAATACATTAATCCCACAGGATAATCATAACGGTTATTCACATCTTTTTCCGGAACAGCAATCAGCCAGAGATGACGCACAAATTCAACCAACGAGCGACCTGAACCATATTGATTCCGTGTGTTCAAATATTGTTTTGACTCCTCGAGGACCTGTTGATAAGGTGGACTCCCTTCTTTCAAAGCGGGATTTAAGTTCACGATTCCAGCGCCAAAAGGGAAAAGAGGTGTGCCCGAATAATAATATGATTTAAAAATAAACGGCCCAGCAATGAAAACACTTAACAAAAGCCAAAAAACAAAAATTTTTTTAAGAAACTCTTTGTCATCTATTGGCTTATCCGGGGAAAGGTTCTCATGAACAGTCCAACTTCTTCGATTCATTTTCATCATGCTCAAACAGCAATAAAAAATCCCCAGAAAAACGATAATCACACCAACCTGCAAAGGAACAAATGATTTTGACCAAACAAAGAACGCCAACTCGAGCGCGCATAAAAATATTTTCCTCGATAAGAAACTATCGATTGCCGCAAGCAAAAGATAACAAATGGCCAAATCCAACATCGCGGTCCCCATCTGTATTCCGACGTTATGAGATCCCAAAATTGCAAACACCACGAAAAGGACTCTCAAAAACACCTGATTCGGCGTAAATGATTTAACAAGACGTCCAGAAACAAAGACGATCCCAATCAAAAAGAAAAACTGTGGAAATTTATTAGGCCAGGCAGTCACAAGCCAATAAGGAGCCAGCGCATAATCGATGGGGTTCAGCAATAGATCAAAAGAATTCCAGTCAATATAGCGCAGAGAACTGATGAGCAAATGTTGGCGGGGTAACGTCAAATGATAGGTTAAATAATCCGACTCTTGGATAAGATGCGGAGGTTGAAGCCAAGCCCAAATCCCGCAAACGCCCTGAAGGCAGATGATGAACAATCCCAACACCGTTATGACTTTTGTCCAGAGCTGAAATTCCCTAAATCCGGTGAGAAATCTTTGATGGGCCGCACGAAAATCTTTTTTCTCTTTCCATAAAACAAAAACCATTACGAATAAAAACAATATCGTAGCTAACGGTGAGCACAAACCTCTTCCGACTTTAAAAACAAACAACTCCAACCAATAAATTAAAAAGCCTATGCCCAATAAAAAAGACGGGAGATGCGCGGTATAAAAAAATTCTTGTTTAAAAAATTTCAAATTCACAGCCCCCTCGCGGCAAGAACTTTAAAACGCCAAAAAAGATAACATAACGTGATGGCAATCCAATAAACATCCATCCAATCAATTTTATTCAAGAATTTTTTCATTTTAAATCCAAGTTTTCAATCTGTTTGAAAACGGCAATCATTCGTTCGCCATATTTTACCGGCGTATAAAAATCCAGATATCGACGCCGATTTTCTTCTCCCATATTCCTCCGTAAATTCGCATCATTGGCCAGCAAAATAATCTTCCGTGCTAAATCCTCGTGATCTCCTTTAGGAATTAAAAATCCATTCTTCCCTCCTTCGATGATTTCCGGGATACACCCCTCCCTCGAAGCAACAATCGGAAGCCTCTCGGCCATCGCATGCAAAAGGACTAGCCCAAAGACATCCCTGAGGGTGGGAAAAATAAAGATATCACTGCGTCGATGAATTTGGAGATTTTCGATCGGATCTGCAATGTATCCGAAAAATTCGACATGGTTTTTAAGATTTTCCTGATTCACAAACTCCTCAATTTCCTTTTTTAAAATATCATTTTCGAATGGGCCAGCAAATAAAAATTTGACCTGAGGATTGGTTTTGATAACAGACGGGATTGCGTTCAAGGCTGTCCAAATTCCTTTGGACCGGCTCAAAAAAGAAAAATATAAAACATGGATTTGGCCTGTTGATTTTTCTCCTTGAACAATGATATTCTCGGTGTCCTCGACACTCCCCGGGACAGCCAAGACCCTTTCTGCCGACATCAATCCGTGGTATTTCTCTTTTGTGTTTTCCCCCAAGACAATACTGGCGGTGACCAGGCGCGACAATCGACGGATAAGCCATCGCATGATAGGTCCACTGGCGTCATACAACTCCCGGATATACTGCCCCATATCATGAAGAACGATCCGGCAACCCAAAATCCTTCCAACCCAACAAAATAGAAAATCTTTCACAAACGGCATACGGTCAAAACTCATGTTATATAAAACATATCGGGGGCGATTTTTGATAATGAGAAAAACATATTTCCCTAAATAAACAAATAACTTTCCAACTTTTGTCCATGTTACTTTTTTGTGCTGCTGATAAGACCAGAAATGCATATTCAAAAATGTCACATCATAGGCCTTTAAAAAATCAGAATTCATGAGTATTTTATACATCATGCTGTGTCCAAAATTCGGCGGAGGAAGAATTCCGCAAATCAAAACTTTTCCCTTGGGTCGGCGAGGCCCCAAGGTCTTTAAACATTCTTCAATCATATCATCAATTTTAGTTGTAGATTTCCAACGGAGTTGTTCGAACGCTTTAACAGCAATAACTTTTGTCTGGTTCCTAACCTGCGCAGGACGACTCAGTTCTTTAATTAACGAATTTGAACGGGAAATCTGGACAATTTTTCTCGCCAACTCTCCCAAAGAAATCGTTTCTTCTGGGGCTAAATTAACAATCCCTAATCCCTTATTTTCCTTCAATAAAGAAAAAAATGCCCCAATAACATCATCCGCATATAAAAGTTGCAGCCATGTGTCGCTGGATCGGATAAGTTCTAAGGGTTCCCCGGCCAGAGCCTTCTTTAAAAAAACAGGCATGACCGCTTTCTCCTCCTGCCCCGGACCGACAATATTGACGGAACGAAATATCGTCAACTCATCGAACGAAAAATATTTTTGGCAAACCTCCTCGGCTTTCCATTTGCTTTTCGCATAGGCCCCGGTTGGCTCCAGAGGCGAGCACTCATCAACCGACTCCTTGGTTTCCGCATACACTTTTGCTGTCGATAAAAAAACAAAATGTTTGATGACCGCCGAACGAATCACATTCTCTGTGCCGAACACATTGACGCGATGATAAATTTCTTCTTGGACCTGGCCGACATGGGTAAAATTGCACGCCGCCAGATGAAAAACAATGTCAAACGATTCATTTAATTGAAAAGGCTGGATGATATCCTGGCAGTAAAATTTTTTAAGGGAAAAATCTGAAGGGTTGGGAAGGGGACGCGAATCTAGAGCAAAAATTTCATGAGGAGTGTTTTTTAAAGACCTTAAGAACCTCTGTCCAATAAAACCACTCGCCCCCGTGACAAGAATTTTCATGTCTTCATTCCTAACAATACCTTACGATTTCTTTTTTCGGCGGTCCGCCAACTTTTTCATGAGGACCGTCGCGTTATAAAGGGCTTCTAAGGTCCCGGCATCTGTCCAGGGAGAGTGAAGAATCGAATAGGACAATTCTCCACGGCGGGCATAATGGGCCAAGACATCAGTCATTTCATATTCACCCCGGGGACTTTTTTTGAGCTTGCTGAGAAGATCGAAAACTTCCGGCAAGAACATCCATAATCCTGTGTTCACATAAGACGATTGGGGATGACGAGGTTTCTCGATAATATCAATGATTCGTTTATCCCGAAAAGCCACCACCCCATAATTCTGTGGATCGCGAACTTTAGCCACAAGAATCTTCGCCTTAAAACCGTTTTTTTCTTTTTTAAATTCATCGACAAATTTTTTTACATTTTCACAAACAACATTATCCCCTAAAATGACCATGAATTCCTCGTCATGAACGAAATCTTTCGCCAAGCTAAGAGCGGCAGCGGTGCCTCCGCTTCCTTCCTGGATCGCATAATGAAACCGGGCACCCCATTCTTCCCCGGATTTTAATAGCCTGAAAAAATCCCCGATATGCTCTCCCCCGGTCACAATCAAAATATCTTTGATTCCCGCCTGAATCAAAGTCTCCAGAGGATAATAAATCATGGGCTTATCATAAACAGGCAACAAATGCTTATTCGTGACATTGGTTAAAGGACGAAGCCTTTTCGCGGTCCCTCCCGCCAAGAGAACCCCTTTCATGTCTTTTTCCCCCAATATCCTTTAATGAAACGTTTGTCCATCTTCTTTTTTAACGGCCGCCACCATGCTTCATTATTTTTATACCAGGCAACGGTCTCTTTGAGTCCGCGGTCTAAATCATATTCCGGATGCCAACCTAGTTTCTGGATTTTCGAAGCATCGAGGCTATAGCGAAAATCGTGCCCTGGACGGTCCTGCACGAAAGTAATCATCGATTCATCCAGACCCATCAAATTGAGAAGTTTATAGGTCAATTCCAAATTAGGGCATTCTTGGTTGCCGGCAATATTATACACTTCGCCGTTCACACTATGGTCAATGAGATGATAAATCGCACGGCAATTATCCTTCACATAAAGCCAGTCGCGGATTTGTTTGCCCTCCCCGTAAACAGGGACTTTCAGAGAATCAATCAAATTCGTTATAAACAGAGCAATGACTTTTTCCGGATAAGCCCTTGGCCCATAATTATTGGATGAGCGCGTAATAATGACCGGCATTTGGTAGGTCGCATAGAAACTATAAGCCAAGCGATCCCCGCCACTCTTAGAAGCGGCGTAAGGATTTCGGGGTTTCAGCTCGATTGTTTCCGTGAAACTTCCCTCATGGATTTCCCCATAAACCTCATCCGTTGAGAT
>CAZAPN010000052.1:0-10094 GCA_964487145.1 uncultured Planctomycetales bacterium
TATTTGGTGCGAAGTTGAATGATATGGCCGACTTCAATTGCAACTTGCTTTTTCATCTTTCCTTTTGAACATTCCGAGCAGATGTCCCCTTCTTTCACCGGGGATGTGATACCGACCGAAGCCCCGCAATGATCACATATCAAAACTTCATCTTCCCCGATCACAGCCGGGACAAGGAACTCATGCGAAATATCTCCGCCCATGGCCCCGGAATCCGCCTTAATAATGGCCACGTCCAACTGGCACCGACGGAAAATCCGTTGGTACGCCTCATACATGCGCTGATAATTTTTCTTTAAGCCTTCCTGGTCGCGATCAAAACTATAGGCATCTTTCATGATGAATTCGCAGGCACGCACAACACCAAAACGCGGCCGCATTTCATCCCGAAATTTTGTTTGAATTTGATAAAGAACAACCGGCAACTGCCGATAAGACTGGGTAAAATCTTTGACAAGCTGAGTAATGACTTCTTCGTGCGTTGGCCCCAAACACATCTCGCGTTTACGCTTGTCCTCAAAACGAATCATGACCTCGGCCAAGGTTTGATCTCGGCCGGTTGTTTTCCAAAGCTCAATCGGTTGCAAACACGGCAAAAAGAGTTCCTGGGCCCCAGCCGCATTCATCTCTTGCCGGATGATATTTTCAATGCGCCTTAAAACCCTTAAACCTAAAGGCAAATAGGAATAAACTCCAGCCGTCAGCATATTGACTAATCCCGCCCGCAGCAAAAGCTGATGGCTGACCGCTTCTGTCCCGATGGGGATTTCCCGTAACGTGGGAATAAAAAATTGAGACCTTAACATGGCCATGATCCTTGTTTATTCAAAAAGTCCGTCTGGAATTTTCACATTTCTTTTAGCAAACTTATGATAAAAAGACGGCCGTTTATGGTGAACGACCCAATCTCCGATTACGCGGCCATTCTCATCAACGCGTTCCTGTTTATAATAAAAAATGTCATCCAGAACCGTTGTTTTTTCTTCGGGAACATAATGCACATCCGTAATATAAGCAATCTTTCGACTCCCATCGACGAATAATTCCGTATGCACGATAAGATCGATCGCACTACCAATCTGATGCCGAATTTCACTCGGGGAAAGCTCTATCCCTGACATCAAAATCATGGTGACCAAACGGTTAAAGCAATCGTTCGGAGAATCGGCGTGAACAATCGCAAGGGATCCTGTGTGACCGCTACTGATGGCCTGAATAAGGTCCAAGGCTTCATCCGTACGGACCTCACCGATAATAATGCGATCGGGCCTCATACGCAGAGAATTAACAAATAGTTCGCGAATCGAGATGATCCCTTTCCCTTCAATGTTGGCTGCTTTTGCCTGAAGACGAACCACATGGTCCTGCAAAAGCCTTAACTCCGCGGTATCTTCGATGGTCACGATGCGTTCTTCATTAGGGATATAGCGAGAAAGAACGTTCAATGTTGTTGTCTTACCAGTTCCTGTCGCCCCGCAAAAAACAATATTCAGTTTGGCCTGAATCGAGGCAATCAGAAAATCAGCCATCTGTTGATTCAACATGCCCCGCCCTAAAAAGTCTTCCACTTTATTAATTTCCGATGAAAATCGTCGAATCGTGACAACCGGGCCACTTAACGAAACCGGGGGAACAATCACATTAACGCGAGATCCGTCCGAAAGAGAAAAATCCACAAAAGGCGAAGACTCATCCACCCGCCTTCCCGATCCAGAAGAAATCAACAATTTCTGAATCATATGCATCAGATGATTATTGTCCTCAAACTTAACATCACTTAAGGTAATGTGCCCGTGACGCTGAATATAGACAACTTTGGGCCCATTAATCATAATTTCCGCGATTGAATCATCTTCCATAAGTTTGCGGATGGGACCCAAGTGCGCCAAGGCATCCACCAGGGTCTGCACCAGGCGGAACTTATCCTCTTCAGACAGACTAATTTCATTCTTTTCGCAAATCTCATTCGTGGTGCGTAAAATGATATTACGAACTTGATCTTCACTCAACCGATCCTTCATGGTAAGAAAATCTGTTTTTGTGATAAGAAACTGCTGGACTTTCTGTCTGATTTCATCACTCATATTTTTAACTCCTTGCTTATAAAATGGTTAAAAGTCTTATAAGCCTAATTTTTTCCAAAACGAAATTATTTTGTCAAAAATCCCATAACGCAGAAAATCACTATAAAAAACAAAGATCGCCAAGAGGATAATCAATGTTAAACCCAGACGGTTAATCACCTCATCGGCCTGCGGTGGTAACGCCTTCCCGCGAATTTTCTCAATCAACAAAATCAAAAGATGCCCCCCGTCTAATGCGGGGAAAGGCAATAAATTAAAAATCGCTAAACTCAAGCTGATGATTCCCAAAATATAAACCAGGTAAGAAAACCCCTGATCGGCAGCTTCTTTAATAATATAAAAGATTCCAATCGGTCCCGTGACCGAATCCTGGGGCGACATGGCGCCCGTAACAATTCGATACAACGCCTTTAAGGTCATCGACGTGATTTCCACGGTCCGGTCAAACGCCTTTCCGAACGACGTCAAAAAATTATATCGAACCAAGACAATTTTTTTATCGGGACGAATCCCAATCAGACGGACATCTTCTTTCTGGCCAAAAATATTTTCCAACTGCTTAATCGTCGGAACAATCGTGAATTCAAGTCTTTGGCCTTGACGTAAAACAACAACAGAAATTCCAGGCTCTTTTGAGGTGGAAATATATTTTTGCAACTCCTCCCAATTGGTAATATTTTTATTTCCGGCCTTGATCACTTGATCGCCAATCTGAAGGCCAGAATGCTCAGCCGGATATCCTTTGAGGAGTTCCCCAACCTTGGCTGACAAGGTCGGATATCCGATAGAAAAAACCAACCAAAAACATAAAAAAGCTAACAAATAATTAACTAACGGGCCTAAAAGAACAATCAGAGCGCGATGCCCTGGGGATTTCGAGAAATATTCAAAGGAAGCGCCCGTGGAATTCACACGTTCGTCTCCGGCCATTTTCACATAGCCGCCTAAAGGAATCAGGCAAACCATAAACTCTGTTTCCCCGAAAGCCTTTGACCACAGTTTCGGTCCGAAGCCAAAAGAGAATCTTTCGACGCGAACACCTAAACGCTTGGCCATCAAAAAATGGCCTGCCTCATGGACCAGAATCAAAATACTGAGAATAATTAGAAAGATAATGATCGACATAGTTTCAATTATGGATATAACGTTGGGCTTCCTCTCGAGCCCATTGATCTGCCGCCCAAATGTCCGAAAGAGTCGGATTCGCCTGCCCCACATGACGGCTTACGACTTTTTCAACGATGTTAACAATTCGGTTAAACGGAATCTTCCCGTTTAAAAAAGCATGGACCCCTTCCTCATTCGCCGCATTGAGGACACAGGGAAATGTCTCACCCTTAAGACCCACAGTATAGCACAACTCTAAAGCCGGAAACTTTTTGATATCCGGCTTTTCAAAAGTCAATTTTTGCAATTTGATCAGATCCAGTTTCTCTAATCCTGTCGATAAACGTTTCGGATAGCTTAAGGCGTATTGTATGGGAATCCGCATATCGGTGACTCCCAACTGCGCTATAATCGAGCCATCGCGGAACTCAACCATCGAATGAATAATCGCTTCCGGATGAATCACAACGTCGATCTCCCTCATCGTTAAATTAAAAAGCCATCGGGCTTCAATGACCTCAAGCCCCTTATTCATCAAGGTCGCCGAATCAACGGTGATTTTCTTGCCCATCTTCCATCGGGGATGACTCAAAACATCCGAAACACTTAATCGATGGAAATCTTTTTGAGACACGTGACGCAACGGTCCACCGGAGGCCGTCAAATAAACTTTGGCCAATTCCTGACGATCGGCCTTCTGCAAGCATTGAAAGATCGCACTTTGCTCACTATCAATCGGAATAATGACGGCTTTGGATTTTCGGGCCTCCTTCATAATCAAGTGTCCCGCCATGACCAACGCCTCCTTATTGGCAGGGGCCACGATCTTCCCGGCCTGAACAGCTTTTAAAAACGGCAATAGCGCTGCCGCGCCTTGAATCCCTAAGACAACAACATCAACCTCAGAAAGAACGGCCATGTCAGCGATATCATCCAGGCTCCAAATCTTTAACGACTTTCGTTGAAAATTCCGATGAAGATGGTCAATCCCTTTTAAACCAATCGAAACGTGTCTTGGCTTGAATTTTCGTATCTGCGATTCTAAAAGCTGTCTGTTATTATTCGCGGTTAAACCGACAACTTCAAAATACTCAGGGTATCGATCAATCACCTTTAAGGTATTAACGCCAATCGATCCGGTAGAACCTAGAATGAGGACTCGTTTTCTTTTCATAAAAACGGCTTAAATGGATTTAAAGCGGCACTGATATAAAGGTAAAACGCAGGTGCCGAAAATAACAAACTATCTATCGCGTCAAGAATGCCGCCCATCCCGGGAAGTATTTTCCCAGAATCTTTCACCCCGCAGTCACGCTTAATCATGGACTCGGATAAATCACCTAATTGCCCGATACTGCCGAAAAAGGCCCCCATAAAAGCAACCTGAATCCATGAAAAGTTAAGACTCGCCGGTAGCCAAGATTGAGCACAAATTGCACAAATAACACTAAATGTCAAACTCCCAATATATCCTTCCACGGTCTTTTTGGGACTAATCCGAGGGATCAAGGGATGTTTTCCGAAGGCACTACCGATCATAAACGCGCCAATATCAGCGGACTTCGTAATCAAAACAATAAAACCTAAGAGTTTTACTCCTTCAAACCCGGGAAGCAAAAGGCGAATTTTAACCAAAAAACTAAAAAACCATGACACATATAATATCCCAAAGAGCGTGGTTGAAATGCCTACCGTCGCGTTGCTGTTATCCTGACGGGCAAACTGTAAGAGCAATATCAAAAGGAACGTACAAACAATAAAAAGCAATTCCCAATTCTTGGTCAACTCAAATTTTGTGAAAATAGAAAGAGGAATCAAAACCCCGATGAAAATCCCCACATAACTATAGATGGGGATTCCCTTTTTCTTGACCATGTAAAAAAATTCATAAAGCCCCCCCATAGTCAAAAACACAACAACGGCCAAGAAGATCTCAACACGTAACACCGCAAAGATGGCAAGGATACTGAGCAAGGTGGCCGTCACATAACGTTTATGATTCATCTCAAACTCCTTTGAGTTTAAGCAATGTTTCCATAGCGTCGACTCCGCTCGCTGTAATCCATCAAGGCTTTCTTGAATTCTTCTTTATGAAAATCAGGCCAATATTTGTCGGTAAAATAGAGTTCCGCATAGGACAACTGCCACAACAAAAAATTGCTGATTCTTTTTTCTCCAGACGTGCGAATCAGTAAATCCGGGTCAGGCAATCCCTGCGTATAAAGAGCACGACTGATCGTTTCTTCCTTAATGTCCCCGACCTTTAGCCTGCCTTCTTGAACATCGTGAGCGATCTGTGTAACGGCATCAACGATTTCGCTGCGGCTCCCGTAATTAAACGCCATGTTGAGGATCATCTCTTCGTTATTCTTCGTTATGGCACGGGCCTGATCCATGACTTTTAAAACATCCTTCGGGATATTCTCGCGTCGGCCTAAAAATTGAAGGCGAATATGGGCCTCATTCAACTCCTTTACTTTTTGATTCAAGACCGAGATAAATGTCCGCATGAGCATGCCAACCTCATCCGATGGTCGTGTCCAATTCTCCGTTGAAAAAGTATAAAGAGTCAACACCTTGATGCCGAATTCACGGGCAGCTTTTGTAATTTCCTCGGCCCGTTTTACACCTTCAAGATGGCCTTGGGTTCGCGGGAGATGACGGCCCTCGGCCCAACGTCCATTGCCATCCATAATGATGGCCACATGCTTCGGTAATTTTGTGCTATCGATTCCTTCGAGCGGCATTTTTCAGATTCAGTTTTTTAAAAGAACTCTTTTCGCCTTAAGCAAAATGGGGGATATAAATATCCCCCATTCGATGAATCATGCCTCCTTAAAAGTAAAGCTATTTGACTGTTTGTGTCTGGGTTACCGGCGCTGCGATTGTTTCACTCAGCTTCTTCTGCAAATCCTCTTTGCTTCGCATGAGATCGGTAAATTCTGACTTCAATTTTTCATTCGTAACTTTTTCTTTTTCTAAAATACTTTGGATATTCTTTGTCCGTTCCTGGGCTTCTTTGAGTGCTGATTCTAAAGGCTGGAGCTGTAACTTTGTCTTTTCCAATTGTTCTTCCGCATTGATTCTCTGATAGCGCTCCTGATCAAGCTGGGCTTTCACATTGGCTAAAGTCTGGCCCCATTTAATAGAAATAGCCAAGAAAACGATTGCCGTAACGGCAATAATAATCCAAGATCTGTTTTTCAAGTCAAAACTCCTTTTTTTCGATGTGGGCATGGAATCTTCTCTTATTTGAGATTCTCTTCCGGAGCTTGTTTCTTTTCTGCCTTAGGTAAAATCACGACCTCAACTCTTCGATTCTTTTGTCGGCCTTCTTTGGTATCATTCAAAGCGACAGGATGATATTCACCGTAACCATTGGCTGACAACCGAATGGGATCGACCCCTTCAGAATCCACCAATTGGTGCAAAACACTCAAAGCGCGGTGAGAGGATAATTCCCAATTGGATTTCCAACCGGAATGTTTAATCGGCTGGTTGTCCGTATGGCCTTCAATCCCTACTCTTAAATCACGAACAGTTGTGTTTAAGACACTCGCGACTTTGCTAATGGTCTCAAGGGACTCTGACCTTAATTTATCTTTTCCAGAGTCAAATAAGACTTCCGCCATGAAGGTAATGACCAGTCCTCTGTCGTCCATTCCGACATTGACTTGTTTGTTGGCGATTTCTTTCCTGAGTCTGTCTTCAAGTTCGGCTTTGGCCCGCTCTAACTCGCTTAATTCGCTCTTTAATTTAACAATTTTTTCAACATCTGTACGTCTTCCTTTTTGGAAAATAAGCGTACATCCTGTCGTTGCAAAAACCAATAAAGAAATAAGACCAATTGCTGCAAAATTTGCGAAAGTTTTTCGCATAACATCCTCCTTTTTTACAGTAAACCACATTAACATACACCCAATTTAAAGTCAAGAGCTTTGTACAAACATAAACCCATCAACAAGATACGTCTTTACTCAATCCCTTCATTTCTGAAAATCCGATTAGCGAACGATAATTTCATCCCTCCTTGTTCCTGTGGAAACATATTTAATTTTAACATTGAGAAAATCTTCAATAAACTTCAAATATTTCTTTGCATTCAATGGTAGTTTTTTGTCGCTTTTGATGCCTCGGATGGAGGACTGCCATCCGGGAAGTGTTTTATAAACCGGCTCAACCTCTGTTAAAACCTGAAAATCCGAAGGGAAATCCTTATAGATTTTGCCTTTATATTGATAAGCAACGCAAACCTTGATTTCCTTTAACTCATCGAGAACATCCAACTTCATAACGGCAATTTCCGAAAAGCCACTCACAATCGCAGCGTATTTCACCAAGACGGCATCAAACCAACCGCACCGACGAGGTCTTCCTGTCGTCGCTCCATATTCTCGACCTTTTTCGCGAATTTCCTCTTTGAGTCCCGTTGAAAATTCGGTCGGAAAAGGCCCCTCGCCGACTCTTGTGGTATAAGCCTTAACGACCGCGAGGACTTTATCGATTTTTGTCGGTCCAACCCCACTTCCGATACAAACACCACCGGCAATCGTATTCGAAGATGTGACAAAAGGATATGTCCCAAAATCAATATCCAAAAAGGACCCTTGGGCCCCCTCGAAAAGAATCGCCTTTTTCTTTTTAATCTGCTCATTCAAAAACAGGGCGGTGTCACAAATATAAGGTTTTAGCTTTTCTCCATAAGCTGAATATTCATTATAAATCTCATTAAAAAAATAATTCTTATGGTTAAAAACTTTCGTAAAAATTTCATTTTTCTCCGTCAAATTATCCTCTAATTTTGCCTTCAAGATCGTCGGATTCAAAAGATCAATCATGCGAATGCCGCAACGCGCGACCTTGTCCGCATAACACGGACCAATGCCCCGTCCCGTCGTTCCAATTTTATTTTTCCGCTTGGATTCCCGCAGTCCGTCTAAAACCCGATGATAAGGCATGACGACCTGGGCCTGAGCAGAAATCTTCAACCGCTGAGAATTGATTCGGATCCCCCGTTTCACTAATTCTTCCATCTCGGATAACAATGCCTTGGGGTCAATGACAACCCCATTCCCGATCACGCAAACCTTGCCCTGATGGAGGATCGCCGACGGGATAAGATGAAAAATATATTCTTCATTTCCAACCGCGACGGTATGCCCGGCATTATTGCCCCCTTGATAGCGCGCAGTAATATCCATCTTTTGGGAGAGGATATCGATCAACTTCCCCTTCCCCTCATCACCCCATTGGGCTCCGACAACAACAACATTCATAAAACGCAACCTTTCTTAGAAGAATCCTATCTTATTCGTTAGACAAATTTAAAATCTTCAAGACTTCCTCGATCTTGGTCTCTGGCGAAATCCCAAAAATTTCGACATTATCAAGCAAAAGCAGTCCCGGATTATAAATTTTCAGGTCCTTGGAAAGCTTGATTTTCTCATCGAAAATTTTCTGTCCCTCCAGCGAACGAGCACAGGACCGGACTTTCTCAACATCCACGGGAGTCGCTTTTAAACAATCTTCCCACCACAAACTCTCCACCCCTATTGATCGGCAAGTTAGATATTCAAATCTTTTTTCGGGATACATTTTTTCAATACACCCCAAAATCTTTTCCTCTTCGATATCCCGAATCCCATAAGGACTCACGACAGCGGCGTTCAATGAATCCTCGAAACCGATGGAATGAAACTGGATATTCACTTTGCCCTGAACTTGTTTATTAAGCTGATCGATAAATGCCAAAAAACGTGGAGCATCCTTCGACAACAAAGAGACAAAAACATCGATCTGCGAAGGTTTGATTTCCCTATGAAGAAAATAAGAAACCCCGGCCACCCCAGGTCGAATATAATACCATTGACCAGACGGGATTAAATACGATTCTATTTCTTTAAAATTTTTATCTTTTTCAACTGTTTTGGAAATTAAATAGGCCGGAAGCATATTGATTTTCAATAATTCAATCAATGGCGCGGCTTTCTCATCCTTGGCCATCAAGGTTTCAACAGCAATGGCCGGAAAGACTTCTTTCAATTTTGTGATGAATGTTTCGGTATTGCAGGTGCGGCACGCCTCGGGAACAATCACGAGCAATTTAATCGTCTCATCTTCCTTATAAACACAGGCGGCTTCAGGGGTGTTCGCATTTTCACAAACTCCTGATTGACCGTTTTTCTGACAATCTTTATCAAAATAACATGGGACAGACACAGAAGGTTTAACATCAAGCTTGATGGCAGCAGCCAGCGTCGCGGAGGGCTTCCCTTTCTGTTTCGATCCCTTAAACGTCTTGGAGGTCAATAAAGATCCAATGAGAAATACATTAATAACGATCAAAAGAACGAGTAAAAGAATTTTCTTATTAACCATGCCCCACCGCCTTTCTTCTCTTCTTATATCGTTAGGGTATATAAAAGGCCAAAACCTAATCCCAAAAACGCCGCCGAAAAGATGATCTTTAATTTTCCAAAATCTTTCTCAAGTTTATCTGTCAGGGCTTTTGCGTTCAATGAAGTTAAATAAAAAAATAGAATCAAGGGAATAATAAAAACAATGTGGTAGATCAAATGAAACCCTAAAAAAATCAACTGAGAATTTTGTCCCGACAGGGTTTCTTCCATCGTCGATAAAACGGCCCGGTCAAAAAACGGTTTCATAAAAAACGAAGCTACCAATCCCCAAAAAATGATTCCGCAAAAGGCGTTTGTTGGAAATTTTCCTGAAAATCCTTCAGAAACTTTCCCAAAAGGAAGCCTTTTTATGAGAAGTTTATCGGGGTTCGAATCTTTTTTATAAATCCACCAGTCATAAAGCTGCGTGAGCCCGATCATGATCGCGCCGATCCCAGAGAGATACAAAACAGCATCTGTGATCCGCCAGGCCACCCACTGAAGC
>CAZAPN010000053.1:0-9945 GCA_964487145.1 uncultured Planctomycetales bacterium
TATCAAGCGAAAAAGTATAATCGTATTTTTTCAGATACACAGATTTAATCGATCCCGAACCGACAGAAAAAATTAACTTAAAATTATCATTTTCTATGGTTGCCGTCTTTTCGGGAACAGCTGGTAAGGAGGCTTCTGGAGTGGCAACGGAAGGGGGCTGAACGGTTAGTTCAACAGCCTTATTGTATGCAAGTTCTTTATTTTCAATGCTTTGTGGGATATTCGGGCGTCCTAAATTTTGCGTCTTAGCTACTTTTTGTGCAACCGTTAAATTATAAAAATATAAGACAAAAATTGATAACACAATTGCGATGACTGTGCGTTTTTCCATAATGATCTCTATTTAACAGGATTGTATCCGCCCTTTGATAAAGGCGAACATTTTAAAATTCGAATAAAGGCCATTGCGACCCCCCTAAAACCATATTTTTGGATAGCAGTGATGGCGTACTCCGAACAAGTAGGATAAAAACGGCAGGGACTAAAAAAGAATAATCCGGTTATCCGCTGATAAGCCTTAATGAGAAAAATGGAAATCTTTCTCATTATGATTAAACCGTAAGTCTTTTGCGCCCTTTGGCGCGTCTTCGATTTAAGACGTTGCGGCCTTCAGACGTGCTCATTCTCCGACGAAAACCATGCCTTCGTTTAGATTTAAGATTTTTTAATGTCTTCAGATGTTTTTTCATAATTGCAGAATTATAACACAGGACAAATTCTAGTCAAGTTTTTTGATTTTATTGAGAAGCAAAACTTATTGGTTTTAAAGCATTTGTTGTAGCGTGCCATCAAAAACATATTTTCTCGGCGACAAACAAATCGCAAGGTTCAAACTAAAATCAAATTTTATTTTTAATGGGTAAGGATTCACGCGACACTTCCGTCATAAAAATGTTTAAAGATCTTTGTGCTGGGAAAAATAAATTGAAATAAAAATTTTCTTTGTTATAATAAAGCCGCTTTATAAACCAAGAGATGTGAAGGGGCTGATTTTAACAGCCGATCCAAGGAAAAATTTTTAAAAGGGTGTCGGTTGTTTTTCATACTCCCCAGAAGAAATGTTAGCATCCACTCTTCATATTTTAACCCTAAAGATGGGCCTGTTGTGAGCTGTGTAAAACCTGTTAATTGTGTGCATTATTTTTATTTTTCGCTCATAACTCATTAACTAACAAAGCTTTGCGCGATGTTCTCGACGAACGTAAAGAGAAAACTGGCAACCTCCATTAATTTCATATGAGCGCTCTCCTGGCCTGGCAAAAGGCACAAAAAGAAATTAAAGATAAAATCGGCTCAACCACCTACGAAACCTGGTTTTCGTCGATCCAAGTGACAGAAAAAACCGAAGCCTTATTAACCATTGAAGCTCCGGATGAATTTTTTAAAAACTGGTTAATTGAACACTATGCAACGTTTATTCATGAGGCGTTAAATAAAAACTCGTCTCATGAGATTCTCGTCGATTTTGATGTGAATCCCGATATATTAAAAAAAGAGGCTCAAACCAAATTTGTTGAATTCACCAAAAGTTTTCAAACGCCTGATGTCCTGTCGTCAAATTTGAATCCCCGCTTTAGTTTTGATCATTTTGTGGTCGGATCATCAAACCGCTTTGCCCATGCGGCCTGTTTAGCAGTCGCCGAATCTCCGGCGAAAGCGTATAATCCTTTATTTGTTTACGGAGGGGTGGGGCTCGGCAAAACACACTTAATGCAAGCCATTGCTAATAAAATCCGCACCACCAATCCTCAGGCTAAGTTTTGTTACATCACCTCTGAAAAATTTACAAATGAATTGATTGATGCGATACGCCACCATTCGACGGCTGCTTTTCGGCAACGATATCGCAATGTTGATGTCCTTTTGATTGACGATATTCATTTCATCGCCGGAAAAGAGTCCACTCAGGAAGAATTCTTCCATACCTTTAATACTCTACACAATGACCGAAAGCAAATTGTCATATCTTCAGACCGGCCACCCAAAGAAATTGCAAATCTCGAAGAGCGATTAAGCTCTCGTTTTGCCTGGGGACTGATCGTTGACATTCAACCGCCGGATTTCGAAACACGCGTTGCGATCTTGAAAAAAAAGATGGAACATGAACCGGTCAAGGTTCCGGAAGACGTCATTCTTTTTATTGCCCAGGAAATCAAACGCAATATTCGTGAGCTGGAGGGCGCCTTAGTCCGGGTGATTGCCTATTCTTTACTTGAGGAAAAACCTATCTCGCTTGAAACAGCAAAAATAATTTTAAAAGATATGGTGAAAGAAACAACAAAATTGATTAATATAGAAATGATTCAGCGGGTGGTGGCGCAACATTTTCACGTGACCGTTGCTGACTTTAAAACAAAACGGCGAAGTAAAAACCTGGTTTTACCAAGGCAGGTCGCCATGTATCTTTCAAGGCAGATGACCGACCTGTCGTTACCCGAAATCGGGGTCGCTTTCGGAGGAAAAGACCACACAACCGTTTTGTATGCTTTAAGGAAAATAGAAGAAGAACTTTCGGTGAATCAAAATCTAAAAAATATCGTTAAAAAGGTTTCCGAAGAAATACACAGGTAATATTTTGTTTTCCAAAGGATATTCAAGGTTATTTTTTACTTAACCATAATAAAGGGAAACACTTTTAGACTTATTCAAAATTTACACAAGCCCTATTACGACAATTACTATTTTTAAATGTTAATTATTTAATAAAAGGACATCTGTTATGAAAATACAAACAACCAAAGAAACATTATTATCCGCCATACAAATTGTCCAAAATGTCGTTTCACCCAAATCCACACTACCTATACTATCTAACATTCTGGTTGAAGCAAAAAATGAAGCCTTAAAATTAAACACAACCGATTTGGACATTGGAATATCCTGTGAAATAACTGTGAGTGTATCGGAAGATGGCGCAATAACCATTCCCGCGAAAAAATTTAGCGATATTATCAAAGAACTACCCGAAGGCAATATTTCAATTGTTACAAAGAAAAATAATCAAATTGATATCGAAGGACAAAATTGCCGGTTTAAATTAATTGGCCTACCCAAAGAGGAATTTCCAAAATTCCCCGAATTTAAGGAAAAAGAATCCATTCGTATCCAACAAAAGATTTTTAAAGAAATGTTGAGGTTAACGTCATTTGCGGTATCGCACGAGGAATCACGATATATTTTAAACGGGATTTTAATGGAAATTTCAGGGGCAACGATACGCTTGGTTGCAACAGATGGACGGCGATTGGCCAAAATAGAAAATAAAATTGAGCAGGCCATCAAAGAGGATGTTTCTTTGATTATTCCGGCCAAGGCCGTTCAAGAAATTTTCAGAAATTTAAAAGAGGACGGGATGGTTGCGATGATCCGCAGTGCCAACCAGATCCTTTTTGATATCGACGGGATTTTGATCGTCAGCCGAATTATCGATGGGGAATTTCCTAATTACCAGCAGGTGATTCCGCCGTCAGCCCCCATGAAAATCAAGGTCAATCGGGAAAATTTATTATATGCGATTCGACGGGCCAATTTACTTGCCACCCCGGATTTCCAGGCGATTAAATTCGAAGTGTTCAAAGATAAATTTGTCATATCGAAAACCACCCCCGATATTGGAGAGTCGAGAGAAGAAGTTCCGATTCAGTATGGGGGCAATGAACTCATCGTGGGATTTAATCCCAGTTATTTAATCGATGTTTTAAAAAATATTAATGATGAGACGATCGAAATAGAACTTTTGGCCGCGGACAAACCCGGCGTCATCCGCATGGGCAATTATTTATATTTAGTATTGCCAATGCGCATATAATTCCATAAAATCATTTTGAAACTATTTTATGGAACGCATTAAAGATATAATACCCCAGGTTTTGACCGATCTCTCGCAAAGAAAGCCATTGCGGCAAACCCAAATCCAAAAAATTTGGCAACACGTCGTGGATTCAAAAATTGAAAAGCATGTTGCCCTCGCAGGATTTGATAAAGGCGTTCTTCTCGTTTTGGTGGATTCCCCGACGAGATTGTTTCAACTGGACTTACAAAAAAAGAAAATTTTACAAGAGATCAAACAACAGGTTCCCGAAATCGAATCAATTCATTTAAAGATAGGAAAAATAAAATGAAAAAGTCTAAGAATCAAGAAAAGGCGGCCCCATCCGAAGCGGAAGATAAGCAGGGCCCCTCGGCATCTCAAAAATCGGGCCACAACTACGACGCAACCAGCATCCAGGTCCTTGAGGGAACCGAAGCCGTTCGTATGCGTCCGGCCATGTATATTGGCGATACGAGCTCGCGAGGATTGCATCATTTGGTTTATGAGGTTGTGGACAACTCGGTTGATGAGGCCATGGCGGGATTTTGTACGGCGATCGAAGTGACGATCAACGGGAACGGAACCATTACCATTTCTGATAATGGCCGAGGGATTCCCGTCGACATTCATAAAACGGAAAAAAAGCCAGCGGTTGAGGTTGCTTTAACAAAGCTTCACGCCGGAGGAAAATTTGATCACAGAACGTATAAGGTTTCCGGAGGGTTGCACGGCGTCGGCGTTAGTGTTGTCAACGCTCTTTCGGATTGGTTGGAAGTGGAAATCCGCCGCGACGGACAAATCCATCACCAGCGGTATGAACGAGGAAAAACGGTTTCCAAGCTGACGGTTTTAGGAAAGACAAAAACAACCGGGACGGCGGTCACATTCAAACCGGATAAGACAATTTTTAAAGAAACAATTGTGTTTTCTTATGATATTTTAGCGAAACGTTTACGCGAGCTGGCTTTCTTAAACAAAGGATTATCGATTAAGCTCGTCGATAAACGAGGCGACAAAGAAAAAGAATCCCTGTTTCATTTTAAAGGAGGGATCGTTTCCTTTGTGGAACATTTGTCGGCCAATAAAAACCCGCTGCACAACAAGGTCGTTTATTTCCAGAAAGAAAAAGATCATATCGAAATGGAAGTGGCACTTCAGTATAACGATGGGTATGCGGAAAATGTTTTTTCGTTTGCGAACAATATCAATACTGTTGAAGGCGGAACGCATTTAAGCGGTTTTCGAACGGCCTTGACTCGCGCCGTTAATCAATACGCGAAAAATAAAAATTTATTAAAAGGCGAAATTGGGATTTCCGGTGACGATACCAGGGAAGGTTTGACCGCTGTCATCAGTGTGAAAATCCCGAATCCTCAATATGAAGGGCAAACAAAGACAAAATTGGGAAATTCTGAAGTCGAAGGGTTAATGGCCTCGATTACCTTTGAGGCGTTAGTCGGATATTTTGAAGAAAACCCAAGTGTCGCCAATAAAATTGTCGATAAGGTCATTGTTGCGGCGAGGGCGCGAGAGGCGGCGCGGAAGGCGCGAGAATTGACTCGCCGTAAGGGGGCCCTGGAAAGTGGCGGATTGCCCGGGAAGCTCGCGGATTGTTCAGAAAAAGACCCAACGCTTTGCGAACTTTATCTCGTGGAAGGGGATTCCGCCGGTGGTTCTGCGAAAATGGGAAGAGATCGAACTTTTCAAGCGATATTGCCTCTGAAGGGAAAAATTTTAAACGTGGAGAAGTCTCGTCTCGATAAAATTTTAAGCAATGAAGAAATCCGTACGATTATCACCGCTTTAGGCACGGGAATCGGAGAAGATTTTAGCGTTGAGAAGCTTCGTTATCATAAAATCATCATCATGTGCGATGCCGACGTTGATGGTTCTCATATTAGAACTTTGCTTTTAACTTTGTTTTATCGGCAAATGCAGCCATTGGTTGAGGGAGGATTTATTTATATTGCCCAACCCCCATTGTTTAAGATTAAAAGAGGGGAACGGGAAGAGTATATTCAGACAGAAGCTGAAATGAATAATTTGATTTTAGAGCTCGGGATTGAAGGGGCTTCTTTTTGCAAGATTAAAGATAAAAAGCCTTATTCAGGGGCACAACTGAAAGAACTTTTAGGAATTTTGGTCGAATTGGAGCGGATAATTGACATTATGCGCAAAAGGGGAGTGAATTTTAATGAATATATATCAAATGAGAACCCAAAGACCAAAAAGTTGCCTTTATATATGGTAAAAGTGGATCAGAAGAACCATTTTGTATTTGATGATAAAGAGCTTTCTCAGCTCACTAAGGGGTCTGAAGAGGCCCAATATTTGGAGATTTTCGAGGCCGAAGACCTCATGGACATTCAAAAAAGGTTAATTAAGTTTGGCCTGGATGCAACCAGCTTTCTTTTGCCAGATACCGATTCGACGCATACGGTTTCTAAAAAAGATAAGGGAAAGAAAAAGGCGGTTATTTTGGATAACTCTGCCCCCAATCCTCTTTTTGTCATGGAGGAAGAAAAGGGCAAGCAAGAATTCGCTTGTTTAAAAGATGTTTTAGAACATGTCAAGGCTGAAGCGGTTCGAGGGATTCACCTCCAGCGATATAAAGGTTTGGGAGAAATGAATCCTCCTCAACTTTGGGATACAACCATGGATCCTGCTAAACGGACTATTTTGAAAGTGTCCCTGGAAGATGTCGTCGAAGCGGACAAGACATTTACAACGCTGATGGGGGATGAGGTTGAGCCCCGGCGAGAATTTATCGAAACATACGCTCATGAGGTTAAAAATCTTGATATTTAGGTTTTATTAACGAAAGGTTTTTTATGAAAGATTTTACAACGAAAGAAAGAATAGTTCCTGTCAATATCGAAGAGGAAATGAAGTCCTCGTATCTGTCCTATTCGATGAGTGTCATCGTCAGTCGCGCCCTTCCGGATGTTCGCGACGGATTGAAACCCGTTCACCGTCGGATTCTTTATGCCATGAAAGAGCTTAATCTAGAACATAACAAGCCCTATAAAAAAAGCGCCCGTATCGTGGGCGAGGTTTTAGGGAAATACCATCCTCACGGAGATACTGCGGTTTATAATACGATGGTGCGTATGGTTCAAGATTTCTCTTTGAGATATCCCCTGATCGATGGTCAAGGGAACTTCGGATCTGTCGATGGAGATTCGGCTGCGGCGATGCGATATACGGAAGCCCGGATGGAATCGATTACAGAAGAAGTGTTGGCGGATATCGAAAAAGAAACAGTTGATTTTGGCCCAAATTTTGACGCTACGCTGCAGGAACCACTGTTACTTCCGTCAGCCCTGCCGAATTTATTACTGAATGGATCAAGCGGGATTGCCGTCGGAATGGCGACCAACATGGCCCCCCACAATCTGACCGAAGTTACCGATGGAATTGTTCACCTTTTGGATAACCAGGAAGCCACCATTAAAGATTTGAACAGGTATGTCAAGGGACCGGATTTTCCCACGGGAGGAATCATCTGTGGGAGAGAAGGCATTTTGGACGCCTATTCAACGGGACGCGGCAAAGTCACCTTGCGGGCCAAGGCTGTGATTGAACGACAAAAGGGAAACAAGGATAGCATTGTTGTTACGGAAATTCCTTATATGGTGAACAAGGCCAATCTGATTGAAACTATCGCGAATTTAGTTCAAGAGAAAAAGGTCGAAGGGATTACAGACATCCGGGACGAATCTGATAAAGACGGGATTCGGATTATGGTGGAACTTCGTCGGGACGTCGAACCCCAGATTGTTTTAAATTATCTTTATAAACATACTCAATTGGAGACGACATTCGGGATCATTAATCTTGCGCTCGTGGGCGGCCGACCACAGGTTTTAAATTTAAAGCAGCTCATGAGTTATTACATTGATCACAGGCGGGTCATTGTTCGCCGTCGGACAGAGTTCGATTTAGATAAAGCATTGCGACGGGCCCATATCCTGGAAGGATTGCGTATTGCCATTGAGCACATCAATCAAATCATCAAAGTGATTAAGTCCTCGAAAAGCACGGCTGAGGCCAAGAAAAATCTCATGAAAGAGTTTAAGCTTTCCGAGATTCAGGCTCAGGCGATTTTGGAAATGCAATTGCAAAGGTTGACCGCCCTCGAGCAGGACAAAATCGAAGACGAGTATAAAGCGCTTCTCAAGGATATCGATATGTATCGGGCGATTTTGGCCTCCGAGAAAAAGATCGACGAGATTATTAAAGAAGAGCTTTTGACCCTTAAGAAAAAATATGGGGATGAGCGGCGCACCGAAATTGCGGCCAAGGCCGAAGAGATTGAGGTCGAAGACTTAATCGCCGAAGAAGACATGGCGATCACAATTAGCAATACGGGATATATTAAACGCCTCGGGGTCGATGCTTACCGCAAGCAAAAGCGCGGTGGCAAAGGCGTGACCGCCATGGAAACCAAAGAAGAAGATTTTGTCAAACATCTTTTTGTCGCATCTTCCAAAGATTATCTTTTAGTCTTTTCAAATAAAGGGATTGTCCGCTGGCTGAAGGTTTATGAAATTCCGATTGCCTCTCGGACAGCCAAGGGCAAGGCGATTGTTAATTTGCTTTCTTTGGCCAATGATGAGCGCATTAGCTCCATTGTGGCTGTTAAAGAATTCGTGGAGGATAAATGCATTGTGATGGCAACAGCCAAGGGGAACATTAAAAAGACAAGCTTAGCCGCTTTTAGCAATCCTCGCAAAGCTGGTATCGTCGGGATTAATTTAGAAAAAGGGGACGAGCTCATCGGGACAATGATCGGCAACGGCAAGGACGAAGTTATTTTGGCGACCAAAGAAGGCAAGGCCTTGCGTTTTTCCGAGGAACAGCTTCGCGACATGGGGCGGGCCGCCAAAGGGGTTCGAGGGATTCGCTTGGGGAAAAATGATGTGGTCGTCAGTTTTCAGGTTTTTCCCCAGGATGTGGAAAAGACCGGATCCACTCTTTTAACTGTGACCGAACACGGATTTGCTAAGCGTTCCGGATTTGACGAATATCGCAAACAATCCCGGGGCGGTAAAGGGATCATTAACGTAAAAGTTACGGATAAAACAGGATTAGTTGTCGGGGTTTTGTCCGTCACCGACGAAGACGAAGTCATGTCTGTCACCAAACAAGGCATGATGGTTCGATGTCCGGTGAAAGATATTCGACAGACCAGCCGTAATACACAAGGTGTTCGACTGATTTCGTTAGAAAAAGGTGACTTTGTGAGCTCGGTTGCGAATATTGCCGCGAAAGAAGAAGAATAACCTTACCATTTAAGGCATTCATATATTTTTCTTGACGCAACGAAGAGTCCTTATATAATAAACACCCTGTTGATAGAAAGTCAGCAATTGAGAATTGATAACTAACTTCTTCGGCGACTAAAGCATCCCTGTTGGTTGAACTTTTTGACGTCCCATTCGACCCCATCGTCCAGCCTGGTTAGGACACCCCGCCTTCGGCGGGGCGGGCGGGTTCAACAAGAGGGGTAGTTATGTTTTTTGTTTATATTTTGAAAAGCTCCAAAGATTGTAAATATTATATTGGATCGACAGAAAATTTAGAACGCAGATTAGAAGAGCATAATCGTGGAAAAACCTTGAGTACCAAGAATCGCGCGCCATTTTGTGTGGTTTATTATGAGGTTTTTTATACAAAAATAGAAGCCATTAATCGAGAACGGCAAATTAAGAAATATAAAGGCGGGCAAGCTTTTAAGAATTTATTTAAAAAGGACGCATTCGACCCCATCGTCCAGCCTGGTTAGGACACAAGCTTTTCAAGCTTGCGACGCGGGTTCAAATCCCGCTGGGGTCGCTTAAATGAGCACATCGGTTACGGAGTCCCGAAGGGACGAGGTAACCGATAGGTGCGAATTAACTCCGCATCCTCGCTTTACAAGGATGCGGAGCCCCGCAGATTGGTTTTCTCCATTCCGTAGACGTGATATTTTGCTTTCCTCAGATTCCTCGCTCTGCGAGGAATCTGAGCCAATTCGGCCAGCAACTTCTGTTCTCTATCGCTCCATAAGTTGCGGCCTCATTGACCGCTGGGGTCGCTTAATTGAGCGCGTCGTTGATGGAGAGAAACGACATAAACGACAGGCGCGACTT
>CAZAPN010000054.1:0-9923 GCA_964487145.1 uncultured Planctomycetales bacterium
GAATTCGCTGTCATCATTAATTAGGCTTGTATCCGTGAATTAATTTATATTAAACTTTGTCTAGCTGATGGACACAAAAATGACGAGCTATGCATAAAAGTAAAAAAGTCGTTTTGACGTTAAAACAGTTAAACTGTTCAATGGTGGCTCATCATAAAGGAGGATAAGTTTACGATGAAGAATGTCAAGAGCCGAGCGACATGTTTAAACTGTATGGATGGGCGCGTTCAATTGCCAGTTTTAACCTGGATCCGGAAAAATTACAGTGTTGATTTCGTGGACGTTATTACAGCGGCAGGCATGGATGGCTTTTTGATCTCAAAGGAAAACATCGACCATATCGTGAGCAGTGTTAATACTTCAATCCATGCTAACGGATCCACTCGAATTTTTGTTGTAGGCCATCATGATTGCCGTGGAAATCCGGTTAACGAAAGGACTCATCGCAAACACATCGCGCTTTCTCTTAAGCGCCTTAAAGGTTATTGGCCCAAAATGAAAATCATTGGGCTTTGGGTGAATCGTGATTGGAAGGTAGAACTCTTGTGTAAATAAGAACTTTCGAGCCCAATGCAAATGCTCGAAAACCTTTGACAGTCTGATGGTCACTCATGCGCATTAAAAAATCAGAACAATAAACACGAGGAGGGGAACATGGAGAAGTTTAAAATGAAACAATTTGCGGCAGGAAGTTGTTTTTCTTATATCTTGAGTTCTGAACAAGAGGCGTTGATGATCGACCCGCATATCAGCCTGCTGGAGGAATACGCGGGCTATCTTGGGAAAGAAAAGTTGGGCCTCAAATTTATTGTAGATACCCACACGCACGCTGACCACTTTTCCTTGGCGGCAGTAATGAAGAAAAAATATGGTGCCCCCATATTGATGCACGAAAAGGCCATCTCCAGCGTTGCGGATCAACGCTTAAAGGATGATGATAAAATCCCCCTTGGCTCAGGCAGTATCCGGGTCATTTATACCCCCGGGCACACGGATGATGCCGTCAGTTTGTACGCGGACGGCAGATTGTTTACCGGTGATGTGCTTCTTATCGGTAGCGTCGGCAGAACGGATTTCCAAAACGGATCCCCGGAATCCATGTTTGATACCTTGCAAAAGATAAAGACTTTGCCTGAGGCAACGATAATTTTCCCCGGGCATGACTACCATGAAAAGCGTTCCTCGCTTTTAGCTAGGGAAAAAAATGAAAATCCCTTTTTGAAAGAAAACGATAAAGAAACATTTATCAAAAACATGCGCTCCAAGGTCATCCCCAAACCTTTTAATATAGATAATATTATCCGCGTTAATCAAAAAGGCGAGGCGGCTGCCTTAGAAATGGTCTTTCCGAAAGAGGCCGCTTCCTTAATCCAGAAAAATCAACAGGTCAAATTATTAGACGTGCGTTCTCCCTTGGAATTCAGTCAAGTGCACATCAAAGATTCCTTAAATATTCCTATCGATATGCTTTCCGCGAAAATCAATGATTTAAGCAAGTCCGGACAGGAATATATCATTTTGTGCCGTACCGGGAATCGATCCCCTATGGCCGCGGATATGCTCATCCAATCCGGTATCCAAAATGTCAAAGTGATGGCTGGCGGGATGACCCGCTGGCAAAAAGAAGGGCTGCCTGCTATGAAAGGCGAGGGTGGCCTTTCTTTGGAGCGTCAGGTCAGAATTATCGCGGGCAGTCTGGTTTTGGTAGGGACACTGTTATCCTTAACAGTCCATCATTGGTTTATCGTTATTCCGCTTTTTGTCAGTTGTGGGCTCATTTTTGCGGGATTCACCGATAACTGCCTTATGGGGATGTTATTGATGAGACTGCCTTATAACAAAAAATTATATAAAACAAAACTTGGTGGCGGCAGTTGCGCCATGGGTTAACGGAGGGGTAAATGGCACAAATACTCTATGTGATTTTGGGTCTCGTAGCTGGTATATTTGGAGGGCTTTTCGGTATCGGCGGCGCAATCATTATTATCCCTGCGCTAGTCTATCTGTTCGGCCTCACGCAGCATGCAGCTCAAGGCACGACTCTTGCGATTATGGTCATGCCGGTAGGGCTTCTGGCGGCACTGCGCTATTATCAAAGCGGCAATGTCAATCTTTCGATCGCCATTTTTGTATGCTTGGGTTTCTTTATTGGAGGATTCATCGGGGCTCATTTTGTGCAGTATCTAGAGGGGGCATTGTTAAAAAAAATGTTCGGCATTTTGTTGTTATTTATTTCCGCCCAGATGATCTTTGGTAAATGATTTTACAAAAAATTCTCTTTAAAATAGTGGTTGAATAAGTATGCCATGAAAAAAAATCAATTTCTTATTGTCTTTGCCAAAGAGCCCAGGCATGGACAAGTCAAAACGCGACTAAGCCATTACCTTTCCAAGGACCAAACCGTTAGTCTTTATAAGGCCTTTATTGGTGACACCCTTGCGATCGCTCGCAAAATTAAAAATTGTTCGAGAATCCTGGCCTATCATGCCCATGGCAATCCGACCTATTTAAAAAAAATTGCTCCGGACTACACGTTTTATCGACAGCAAGGTGCTTCTTTAGGACAAAGGCTATATAACGCATTTCTATTCGCGAGTAAGGAAGGGGCAAACAAGACAGTCATCATCGGCTCCGACGCCCCCAATCTACCTTTCCGTTATATTGAAATGGCCTTTCGTAAACTTTCTCGGTATGATGTGGTTTTTGGGCCATCACGGGATGGGGGATATTATTTGGTGGGCTTAAAAACCCCTATACGAAATATCTTTCAGGCTATAAAATGGAGTACTTCTCAAGTTCTCAATCAAAGCCTGAATAAAGCCCGTAAGGCGAACAAAAAATTTTATTTACTGAAAGTTTGGCAGGACATTGACACATGTGCAGATTTGAAAAGATTAAAAAGGACCTTAAAAACGAATAAACATGAGGCTGTCCAGACAAGGAAATTTTTCTATGGAAAAATCCGTAAATGATTCGGTTATTATCACACAATACAAATGGGCAGGTTCCTGGGGACCGTTTAAGATAAAATCGCGTTGTGAGGAATGCGATTTAACGACCCATCACTTGCGCGCTCTTGTCGAAAAAGAATTTAAAGGGAAAAACGTCATCTTTGAAATTAAACCGTGGCTTGATAATGCGTGGTATTGCCTGGCACGCGGGGCTTGGCATCCGCCGATTATCATGATTAACGGAAAATTGTTTTTTCAATTCAGTCACAAGAAACCATTGTTTGACAGAAATAAACTGATTCAAACGGTTTTTGGTCTATTACAAACAAAATAAGATAAGGTTCAAAATAACTTTTTTAATGGAGGGAAGATGAACACACCTGATTTAATCAAAAAATCAATGGCAAATGATGAATTAACCGCTAAAGAAATCGCTCAATTATTTGAGGTTCCGCTCTTTTCTGATGAGTCTGCCTTGATACAAGCCGCATCGTATCGCAAGAGCAAGATTGCCTCTAACAATCTTGCGGAGGTCCACGCACAGGTAGGGCTTAATATCGCTCCTTGCCCTAGGAACTGTTTATTTTGCGCTTTTGCCGCAGCAAACGGAGTTTTTAAAGAAAAAAGCGAATTGCCTTTAAGCGAAGTTGTATCACGCGCGAAAGGTTTTGAAGCTGATGGCGCGAATGCCATTTTCTTAATGAGCACAGCCGATTATCCGTTACCCAAATTTCTCGAAATCGGTCTGGAAGTCCGAAAGGCCCTTCAAGTTCAGACAAAACTTATTGCCAATGTCGGTGATTTCACATTCAAAGAAGCTAAAATGATTAAAGATTCTGGGTTTTGTGGAATATATCATGCCCTTCGACTCGGTGAAGGAAGAGATTCACGCATAAATCCCGAAAAACGTTTGGAAACATTTCGGAATGCCAAGGAAGCCGGGCTTTTATTGGGCACCTGTCTTGAACCGGTGGGAACCGAACATTCGATCGAGGAGTTAGTTGAAAAGACCATTATTACACGAGAGGCACGCCCGGTCTTTAGCGGTGCTGCCCGTCGCATTCCTATCCCCAATACAAAACTTTTTCAATATGGTTTAGTAAGCGAGGCGCGCATGGCACATATCGTTGCTGTTGTCCGCTTGGCACTGGGATATGACATTCCAGGCAATTGTACCCATGAACCAAATGTGATTGGGGCTGCCGCAGGTGCAAATCTATTTTGGGCTGAGGTGGGGTCTAATCCTCGTGATACAAAAGAAGAAACTAAAGAAGTTCGCGGGATGAGTGTAGCGGATTGCCGCAGATTGCTTGAAGAGGCGGAGTGGGAAGTGCTATCAGGGCCTTCAATTTTTTACTCAGAAAAAAGCGACAACTGCCTAAATCAAAACGATGGGGTCATTTGCGAGAACGTTCTGTAACATAGGCAACAACATTGGCTGATTGCATACTCGTCTCAAGACCTTCATACTGCAGCCATTCGAAGGACGGAGCATCTTCATACCAAACATAAGTGTGAGGGACATATTTATCGAGAATATCATCGACAATTCCCATATCGCCGGTTAATTTCAGTTTAATTGCTTTTTTAGTGCCAATGGGAAGGTCGAGCATTTCCGTCCCTATAACCTTGATGTTGACTTTATACAGCTTGGGCTCATTGGAAAGGAAATAATAAGTCTGATAGCCGGGTGTGTTCCGGTTGGCGGCATACGCTTTTAAGAAATACATCAATGTGACATCATCGGTGGTTTTGCCTTTGATGGGGTATCGGGCTTCTTTTTTAATATTGCCCTCGGAATCCAATTGACGCCAATAAATAATTTTTTTAGCATAATCAAATTCTTTGTTATATCGTACGATAGTTTTCCCTTGAGCATCTTTGGCCGTGCAAGAGGAATTTAACAAGTAAAGAAAACCGTCTTTTTCATTAAGTTGCGCGGTGGTCTCCCAGATAATATCTTGGTATTTATCACATTTGCCTTGGCCTATGCGATAAAACTCATAATTGAGTTTCTCCGGGGATTGGATCCTTTTAAATGTATAGGTCAATTCAGAACGTTTTTCTTTGGTCTTTTTATCAATGAAAACGACTTTATCTGTTTCTTCTTGATAGGAAAAATAACGGGGGATAGGCTCCGCATACAAAAAAGAAGATAGAAGGAGCATAAGCACCAAGGCGATCATTTTTTTCATGTTCCTATTATAACAATTTATCACATAAAAACAATGCAAGATTATTCCGTTATAATTCCGACTCTCAATGAAGAAGTGAATATCGCCAGTTGCATTACACGTTTACACTCGCTCAATTCCCGTCTTCAAGTGATTGTTGTCGATGGAGGAAGCCATGATCAAACGCCTTCGATGGCAGAACAAACAGGCGCGCAGGTCGTTCGCTCTGAACCTGGAAGAGGAATTCAGTGTAACCACGGAGCAAAACACGCGACAGCCCCTATTTTGGTTTTTCTTCATGCTGATACGCGGTTACCTGAAAATGCTTTCAAAATTTTAGATGGTTCCTTTAGTGATCCAAGGGTCCAGATTGGTTCTTTTCGCCTTCGATTTGATTATGACCACTGGTTTCTCAGGCTGTCAGGTTATTTGACTCGATTTGATTCAATTTTGACACGTTTTGGCGATCAGGGCATCGTTGTAAGGCGAAGTTTCTTTGATGAACTGGGTGGTTTTCCTGATTGGCCGCTCTTTGAGGACGTGGATTTCTTTTGCCGGGCCCGTCGAAAAGCGAAAATCCATTCTTTCCGTTCGGAAGTTATCACCTCGGCGAGAAAATTCAAAGAAAATGGCCCAATTCGACAGCAGGTCCGAAATGGGATTCTTGTGTTTAAATATCTGGTTGGGATTTCTCCCTCCCAACTAGCCAAGGAGTATCGAAAATGAAAAAATTCTTATTTATAGTACTTTTTACATTTTTATTAGTAAATCCTTCTTTTGCACAAGTCCAACATCAACTACTAACGGAAGTGCTTAAGGGTAACGTAAAGGAGGGTGTTGTTGACTATAAATCACTCTGTAAAGATGGACGTTTTTCAGATTATATAAACCAACTTATTAACACGAATCCTGATGAGCTAGGGCCCAATCAAGAAAAACTTGCTTTCTGGATCAACGCTTATAACGCCTGGACCCTAAAAATCATCTGTGACAACTATCCACTAAAAAGTATTAATGACCTTCATTCCGGTGGCCTTGCTCTTGGCATGATTCTTAAAACGACAGTTTGGGATAAGAAAATAGTCACGATTAATAATCAAAAAACCTCGTTAAGCGATATTGAGCATAAAATTATACGTCCGGTTTTTAAAGACCCCAGGATTCATTTCGCGATTGTTTGCGCAGCCAAAGGTTGCCCGCCGTTAAGAAATGAAGCTTATGCCTCGGAAAAATTGGATCAACAACTCGATGATCAAGGCAGAATCTTTCTTGCTGAAGAAAAAAAGAATTCATTTAATTTCGAAAATAAGATCGCTCATATTTCTCCCATTTTCGGATGGTTTAAAGAGGATTTCGGAAGCAGACCTGAAGCGGTCTTGCGTTTCATCGCCCGCTATCTTCCTGAAAGCAAGGGGAAGTCTCTGGCCGAAGATTCAAAAAACTGGAGAATAAAATACACCTTTTATGATTGGAGACTCAATGAGCAGTGATTCATTAATCGCCTTGATTTCCTTTGGGACCATATTTATCCTGGAATCCTTTTTTCCCTTTTTCAAAAATTATGGCAATCGGATCAAACATACCCTCAATAATTTGGGAATAGCCGCAATCAACCGAATTGTTATTCTGGGCTGTATTATTTATTTTTCTTTATGGCTCGAATGGCTCGGGGAAAGATTTGGCGGCATTTTGTCCTTCATCGATCACACTCTTTTGAAACTACTTATCGGTATCCTCGTATTTGATTTGTGGATGTACTTCTGGCACCGTCTCAATCATGAAGTTTATTTCCTTTGGCGCTTTCACCGCATGCATCACACGGACCCACAGATGGACTCAACAACAGCTGTCCGGTTTCATCCTGTTGAAATAATATTCTCTTATCTTCTAAATTTAATTGTATTAGGAATTTTGGGACTTAATTTTTCTTTTTTAGTTATTTATAATACATTGATGGTTCCTGTCATCCTTTTTCACCATAGCAATATTTCGTTTTCGAAAAACTTGGATCATTTTCTTAATTATTTCCTCGTTATGCCTCGAATGCATAGGGTTCATCATTCGGAAATCATGGCTGAAACAAACTCCAATTATGGGACTATTTTTTCTTTCTGGGATCGACTATTAAAAAGTTTTAAAATGCGATCAGATATTGAGTCGATCACTTATGGCATCGGGACATTTAAAAAACCCAAATGGCAACACATCGGAGGAATGCTCCTTTTGCCATTTAAAAAGTAGCAAGCCACTTTGTTATACTCGGAGGTTTTACCTATGGTAGATGCCCATTTAAAATCCATTGAAAAAATTATGTCTGACTTTAACACGACTTTTTATGGATTATCGGAAGAAGAGGTCCAAAAACGGATAAATTTCCATGGATTGAATCAGTTGAAAGGCAAGAAAAAAATAACCGCTGTTGTTATCTTCTTTCGTCAGTTTTTAAATCCGCTTGTCTATATCTTAGTTGCCGCTGCCACGGTCAAGGCCATTGTAAAAGGACCGATTGACGCCTTGACGATTGTGGCTGTACTTCTGTTTATGGCGATTGTTGGATTCATCCAGGAATTTAGGGCCGGAAAAGCCATGGACGCTCTTTTGCAGCTTGCCGCACCTAAAGCAAAGGTCAAAAGAGAAGGGACAATCGCGGTGATTTCGGCTCAGGCTATTGTCCCGGGAGATATCATCATCCTAGAAGCGGGGGACAAAGTGCCTGCGGACGGTCGGCTTATGGAGAGCGTGAATCTGAAGATCAATGAATCCTCATTGACTGGAGAATCGCTACCGGTTGGAAAAAATATAAACATAATAGACAAGGGAGTTTCCCTGGGAGAAAGAAAAAACATGGTTTTTGCCGGAACAGGGGTCGTTTCTGGCCGAGGCCAAGCCATTGTCACGGCAACCGGTATGCATACGGAAATCGGGAAGATTGCCTCTGCCGTTCAAGGGATCAAAGAAGGAAAGACATCCCTCCAGCAAAGCATCGATAAATTGGGTGTGTCGCTCATTTGGATTGTTCTGGGTGTTTGTAGTGTCTTGATATTGCTGGGACTGTGGAAAAATATGCCATTGGTGGATATTTTTATGCTTGCGGTTGCCGCCGCGGTTGCTGCTATCCCCGAAGGACTTCCTGCTGTCGTCACTGTTGTCTTGGCTGTCGGAATGCAACGCATGGCTCGCCACAATGCGATTGTGCGTAAACTGATAGCGGTCGAGACACTCGGTTCTACAACAGTTATTTGTTCTGATAAGACAGGGACCCTCACCCTGAACCAAATGACGGTCAAAGAAATGTTTATCGATGGAAAAACAATCGAACTCAGCGGTCAAGGATATGTTCCCGAAGGGACTTTTTTAATTGATGGACAGCCACTCGATGTTAAAAAATTTTCAAGCCTTGAACTCTGTTTACGTATCGGTCTTTTATGTAATGACGCCATTTTATCCCAAAAAGGTGGGGACTATGAAATCATTGGGGACCCCACCGAAGGAGCGCTCGTCGTAGCTGCGGCCAAGGCAGGATTATCGAAAGCCGAAGAAACAGCTCGTTATCCCCGCGTGAATGAAATCCCGTTTCAAAGTGAACGGCAATATATGGTCACATCCCACCGCCATGGCGAACAACAGATGATTTTTGTTAAGGGCGCATTAGAAAAACTTTTACCCAAGGCAGGGTTTTACCTTAAGGAAGGCCAAACCAAGGTTTTGGATGACTCCTTCCGAAAGAAATTTATTGATACGGCTGATGTGATGGCCCGCAAAGCCATGCGGGTGTTGGCGATTGGATTCGTGCAGGACCCTATAAACTCAGATCAATTATCCGAGCAAGACCTCAATGATAAATTAATTATTGTGGGCCTCTATGGATTGATTGATCCTCCTCGCCAAGAAGCAAAAAAGGCCATAGAGGCATGTCATCGCGGTGGGATCAAAGTCGTTATGGCGACTGGCGACAATATCGTGACGGGAAGTGCGGTTTCCTCCTGGCTTGGGATGGAGGGGACTTTGAAGTTAACGGGAAATCATCTCACCTCGATGAGTGATGAGCAGCTTCATGAACAAATTGACGATGTCTCAGTTTTTGCGCGCATTGAACCCTTGCATAAACTAAGAATCATTCAGGCCTTTAAAAGCAGGGGCCACATCGTGGCTATGACCGGCGATGGGGTCAATGACGCACCTGCGCTCGAAGCAGCCGATATTGGCGTTGCCATGGGAATCACAGGCACTGATGTGGCCAAGGAAGCGGCCGACATGGTCTTGGTGGATGATAATTTTGCCACGATTGTTACTGCGGTTGAAGAAGGGAGGGCAATTTTTAACCGACTAAGGAATGTTATTTTCTTTTTGATGACAACCTGTTTCGGAGAGCTCCTTGTGCTTATTTTATCCATCCTATTCGTCGGGCAAGCCGCGTTGGTCCCCTTGCAAATTTTGTGGATCAATCTTGTGACCGGAGGGCTCATTGCCATTCCGTTGGGGCTGGAGCCACGCGTTGGGGATGAATTGTCCTATCCTCCTCGGGATCCCAAGGTGGGCCTTATTTTCCGTGGAATGATATTACGGATTGCCCTGTTGTCTTCGATGCTCGGCTTGGGAGCTTTTCTTGTTTTCTTCTGGACCTTGCGACATTATGAAATCCACGAAGCCAGGGCCATGGCTTTTTGCAGTATCGTTGTTTTCGAATGGTTGGTTGCATTTAATGCCCGTTCCGATGAGCATACGATTTTTAAATTAGGATTTTTTAAAAATCCATGGCTGTTTAACGCGATTATCTTTGGTCTTTTACTCCAATTAC
>CAZAPN010000055.1:0-9867 GCA_964487145.1 uncultured Planctomycetales bacterium
AATTTATCCTGGTCCGCTTTCGATTTGGGCTCAATGGCCATCGAAACAACCGGCTCAGGGATTTTCATACTCTCAATCACAATCGGCGCGTTCTGGTCGCACAAACTATCCCCAGATTTGGCTTCTTTCAAGCCAACCAACGCGACAATTTCTCCTGCACCCGCTGATTCCACAATCTCCTGGCGATTCGCATGCATCATCACGATCTTAGAAATTCTTTCTTTGATTCTTCGGGATGAATTATAAATGGTGGATCCGGCCGTGATCTTCCCAGAATAAATCCGCGTATAATACAATTTTCCGACATAGGGATCAAGGGCGATTTTGAAAGTTAAAGCAGCCAGAGGTTCCTTATCGGATGTCTGTCGTTCCACATGTTCCCCGTTTTCAGGGTTAAGACCTTTAATCGGAGGGACATCGAGAGGTGATGGGAGGAAATCACAGACCCCATCCAAAACCATTTGAACCCCTTTATTTTTTAAAGATGATCCACAAAAGACAGGCACTAATTGATTCTTCAAGACACATCGACGGATCGCGTGTTTAATATCACTCACGGAAATTTCTTTTTCCGAAACAAATTTCTCCATTAATACATCGTCAACTTCTGCAATTTTCTCAATCATCTTGTACTGATATTCCGCAACTTTATCTTTCCATTCCTCAGGGATATCGGTCTTGACGAGTTTCATCCCTTCAACATCTTCATAATAACAATATTTTTCATTGATAAGATCGATAATGGCCTTAAATTGGTCTTCGGCCCCGACCGGAATTTGTACAGGGACAGCATGCGCACCTAAACGGTCGGCCATCTGTTCCAAAACATGATCAAAATTAGCCCCCATGCGATCCATCTTATTAATAAAGGCAATGCGCGGAACCACATATCGATCCGCTTGACGCCAAACGGTTTCGGTTTGAGGTTGGACACCGCTTGTGGCGCAAAGGACAACCACAGCCCCATCCAAAACTTTTAAAGAGCGTTCGACCTCAACGGTAAAATCCACATGCCCAGGGGTATCAATGATATTTAAACGACAATCCTGCCAGCTCGCCGTGGTATTGGCCGCGGTAATGGTAATCCCGCGCTCTTGTTCCTGAGGCATCCAGTCCATGGTGGCAGTCCCTTCGTCCACCCCTCCGATTTTATGGATAACACCCGTATAAAAGAGGATACGTTCGGTTGTGGTCGTTTTGCCGGCATCAATATGGGCAATGATTCCAATATTTCTGAATTTTTCTAACGGTATTTGTTTTGCCATTTAAATTACCACCTTAAGTGAGCAAACGCACGGTTGGCTTCCGCCATCTTATGCGTCTCATCTCTTTTTTTAATTGCTGGCCCTTCGCCTTTGTAGGCAGAGAACAATTCATCAGCGAGTTTGGTCATCATGGGTTTCCCTTTTTTGGCGCGGGCAAAATCCCTTATCCAACGTAACGCAATGGATGTGCCACGTAAAGGAGAAACCTCAATAGGAATTTGATAGGTCGCCCCGCCGACTCTTCGAGGTTTCAATTCCAAGCGAGGACGGATGTTCTCTAATGCTTTATTAAAAACTTTCATGGCATCATCTTCGCCAGTTTTTTTCTTTAACGTTTCTAAGGCCCCGTAAACAATTTTTTCTGCAACGGTTTTCTTCCCGCAATACATCAAAATGTTAATAAATTTGTGGATCAAAACACTATTGTATTTTCGCTCAGGGACAATTTCTCTTTTAACTGCGGCACGTCTTCTCATAAATTATTTCTCTCTCTTTGCACCGTATTTCGAACGGGATTTCTTTCGATTAGCGACCCCCGCTGTGTCCAACGTTCCTCGAACGATGTGATAACGAACACCTGGAAGATCTTTAACGCGTCCTCCGCGGACAAGAACAATCGAGTGTTCCTGTAAGTTATGTCCCTCTCCAGGGATATAAGAGGTGACTTCAATTCCGTTCGACAAACGAACTCTCGCGATTTTTCTCAAAGCCGAGTTTGGTTTTTTCGGAGTCATGGTTCTCACCTGTAAACAAACCCCTCGCCTCTGAGGACATTCTGTTAAAGCCGGGGCCTTGCCTTTTTTAATTTTAAGCTCTCGGCTCTTTCTGATCAGTTGTGCTATTGTCGGCATATTTCTCCATCTCAAATTCTTGATAAGTTTTGAAACCTGTTCCGGCAGGAATCAAATGACCCACAATGACGTTTTCTTTTAAGCCACGCAAATAGTCAATTTTGCCAGAAGCAGCTGCTTCTGTCAAGACTCTTGTTGTTTCTTGAAAACTCGCCGCAGAAATAAAACTTTCCGTCGATAAAGAGACCTTGGTAATTCCCAAAAGAAGCGGGGTCGCCGAGGCAGGTTTTCCTTTTTTCTTAAGAACCTCTTGATTTGCTTTTTTGAAAGCACTCTTGTCAACTTGCTGACCGACCAAAAATTCCGTGTCACCGGAATCATCGATGCGCACTTTTTTCAACATCTGCGAAATAATAAGCTCAATGTGTTTATCATTAATCCTGACACCTTGCAAACGATAAATTTCTTGGACCTCATTTAAAAGATATTCCTGCAAAACTTTGTCACCGCAAACCCTCAAAATATCCTGAGGAACGACGGGTCCATCGGTCAGCTGTTGGCCTGCAAAAACACGGTCACCCTTATAAACATTGGGATGTTTTCCATGAGGAAGCGTGTATTCCTTGACAATCCCGGTCTGACTACGGACGATAATGGTTCGCAAACCTTTTTTATCTTCGCCGAATTCCACAAAACCGTCGATTTCGCTGATGACAGCCGGGTCTTTCGGACGACGGGCCTCAAATAATTCCGCGACGCGCGGCAAACCACCCGTGATATCACGCGTTTTAGAAACACTGCGCGGAATTTTTGCAAGAAGCTCACCCGCCGGAATCACTTGTTTATCTTTTAAAAGAATATGGGCCCCGACCGGAATCGAATAAATCCCCAAAACCTCATGCTTCTCATCGGTCACGATAATTTGCGGATGGTATTCCTGCTTATGCTCGACCACGACCCTTTCCACAATTCCTGTGACCGGATTTTGTTCCTCACGGACGGTAACATCTTCCTTCAAATCTTCAAAATTGACAATCCCTTTGACTTCGGAAAGAATAGGAATCGTATAGGGATCCCAGGTGACAAAGACAACCCCCTTATTGATCGAAGCCCCGTCAGCAATACTAATAGAGGCTCCCTGGGGAAGTTGATGTCGCTCAAATTCTCGTCCCAATTCATCATTGATACTGATGGCCCCATTGCGGTTCAAGACAATAAATTCATTCCCTTTTTGAACGACTCGAAGTTTGTGATATCGGACAATTCCTGCGTTCTTGGAACGTATATAAGACTGCTCGATAACTCGGCTCGCCGTTCCACCGATGTGGAATGTTCTCATCGTAAGCTGGGTGCCAGGTTCCCCAATACTTTGGGCGGCAATAATCCCGACCGCTTCACCGACTTCAACCAAACGCTGTGTCGCTAAATTTCGTCCATAACATTTAATGCACAACCCCCGGTCAGATTCGCAGGTTAAAACACTGCGGATACGAACTTTTTCAATGCCGAGTTGTTCAATGATTTCCGCTTTTTCATCAGTAATTTCTTGGCCGGCTTCCACAATCAACTGGTCCGTAATAACATCCACGATATTGTCTAAAGCAACACGCCCCACAATACGTTCCTTTAAACTAACAACCACTTCGTCGCCTTCAACGATGGCAGAAACGGTGATTCCGTTCACGGTCCCGCAATCGAGCTCTGAAATAACAATTTCTTGAGCCACATCGACAAGACGTCGAGTCAAATAACCGGCATCGGCTGTTTTTAAAGCCGTATCGGCCAACCCCTTTCGGGCCCCGTGGGTTGAAATAAAATATTCCAAAACCGTTAAGCCTTCCCGGAAACTTGCGGTAATAGGGCTTTCGATGATTTCACCAGAAGGTTTGGCCATGAGACCGCGCATCCCGGAGAGCTGGCGGATCTGGAGCCTCGAGCCTCGGGCGCCCGAATCAGCCATGATAAACACGGGATTAAAAGGATCCATATTCTTGAAAACCATGTCAGATAACGTTTCTGTGGTTCGTGTCCAAACGTCAATAATTTTGTTGTATCGTTCGCGCGCGGTAATGATCCCTTTGCGATACTGATCTTCAACCTTGAACACTTCTTGCTTCGCGCCTTTGATAACCGTTTCCTTATCTTTGGGAATCGATAAATCAGAGATTGAAATCGAAATTCCGGCCAAAGTGGCATAACGGAAACCTAAATCTTTCAAATGATCCAACAAAATAATCGTCTGTTGATGACCAAATCTCTTATAACAATCCGCAATGACAGCTCCAACCTTAGATTTATTCAACATAACATTGACATATCCAAAATCCGGCGGGAGCAATTCATTAAACATAATACGCCCAATCGTTGTCTCAACAATCGTTGTCGTGTCTTTCTTGGTCTGTTCTTCGGTTTTTCCCTCGAGAAGCTCTGTTTGAGAAATAATAAACGAAGGCTTTTCTTCACCCCAAACCGCCCCATGAATTCTAAGTTTAATTCGGCTATGAAGATCAACCAAGCCATCATGAAAAGCAATCAAGGATTCTGAAGGGTTCGCAAAGAGACTCCCTTCGCCTTTGCCCCCCACTTTATCTTTCGTTAAATAATATAAACCTAAGATGACATCTTGGGTCGGAGAAACGATCGGACGGCCATCCGCTGGAGAAAAAATATTATTAGCCGATAAAAGTTCCAAACGGCATTCCAATTGAGCCTCCAAGGAAAGAGGAACATGCACGGCCATCTGGTCTCCGTCAAAATCAGCGTTGAACGCAGAACAAACTAAAGGATGCAGTTTGATCGCTTTCCCTTCAATCAAAAGCGGTTGAAAGGCCTGAATGCTCAAACGGTGCAATGTCGGGGCACGGTTCAACATGACGGGATGATCCTGAATGACTTCATCCAAGATGTCCCAAACTTCAATTTTCGCGCGCTCGACCATTCTCTTGGCGCCTTTGATCGTATGGACAAACCCTTTGTCACGCAGTTTACGAATAATGAAAGGCTCGAAAAGTTCGAGGGCCATTTTCTTTGGCAACCCGCACTGATAAATTTTGAGTTCCGGTCCGACGACAATAACCGAACGGCCAGAGTAATCGACACGCTTACCTAACAAATTCTGACGGAAACGTCCTTGTTTTCCTTTAAGCATGTCTGACAAAGATTTTAAGGGTCGATTTCCAGAGCCTAAAACAGGACGGCCATGGCGACCATTATCAAATAAGGCATCCACGGATTCCTGAAGCATACGTTTTTCATTACGGATAATAATTTCCGGGGCATTCAAATCCAAAAGTTTTTTCAAACGATTGTTGCGATTAATAACGCGACGATAGAGGTCATTCAAATCTGACGTAGCAAAACGTCCTCCCTCGAGGGGAACTAACGGACGCAAATCCGGAGGGATCACAGGCAAAACTTCCAAAATCATCCATTCGGCCAAGTTGCCGGATTTTTTAAAATCCTCAACAACCTTGAGACTCTTCATGATTTTCTTCGCATTTGTTCCGGTGGGATTAGCATTGTCTAATTCTTTACGTAACTTCTTGCCAAGGGCATCTAAATCAGTTTCTCGCAATAGGTCGCGAATGGCTTCGGCTCCAATCTTCGCTCTAAAGGTGGCCCCATATTTCACCAAGGCATCCTGATATTCTTCTTCAGTCAAAAGCTGTTTCTTTTTTAATGCCGCTGTCCCTGGATCGATGACCACATATTCTTCGTAATAAATGACTTTTTCTAAATCTCTTAAACCTAACTGGACAAGAGCAGCCAAACGCGAAGGAACAGCCTTATAAAACCACACGTGGGTGACCGGACAAGCTAATTCAATATGCCCCATCCGTTCACGGCGAACAGCCGAACGCGTGACCAAAACCCCGCAACGGTCGCAGGTGATACCTTTGAATTTGATTCCTTTATATTTCCCGCAGTTGCATTCCCAATCGCGGACGGGTCCAAAAATCTTTTCACAAAAAAGGCCGTCCTTTTCTGGTTTTAAGGTGCGGTAATTCAGCGTTTCCGCCTTTTTTACAACCCCGTTGGACCAAGATCGAATGACTTGCGGAGAAGCGATCCGGATCGTCACTTTATTGTAAATTTTTTCTTCGTGGGTTGGCTGTATCATTTGTCCTTTTTCTCTTTCTCTTTTTTCAGTTCAAATGAGCCTTCATCCGTACGAAAATCCAAACAGAGTCCTTGCAATTCTTTGATCAAAACGTTGAATGATTCAGGCGTCCCGGGAGTTAATTTCTGCTCCCCCTTCACAATGGCTTCATAGATCCGGCTTCGCCCTGTCACGTCATCGCTTTTGACCGTCAACATCTCTTGTAACGTATAAGCCGCGCCATAGGCTTCCAACGCCCAGACTTCCATCTCTCCAAATCTCTGGCCTCCGAAATGGGCTTTTCCACCTAAGGGTTGCTGCGTGACCAAAGAATACGGACCAATGGAACGAGCATGTATTTTCTCATCAACCAAATGAATTAACTTCAATATATAAATATATCCAACGGTTACCTTCTGATCAAAAGGTTCTCCGGTGTGCCCATCAAATACAGTGGTTTTCCCGTCTTCCGGCAAATTGGCCTCTCGCAACATCCCTCGGATTTCTTCTTCGGAGGCTCCGTTAAAAACAGGAGTCACGGTTTGAAATCCCAGGACATGAGCGGCCCAGCCCAAATGGGTCTCTAACAACTGTCCTACGTTCATACGGGAAGGGACACCCAAAGGATTGAGAACAACTTCAATCGAAGTCCCGTCCGCTAAAAATGGCATATCTTCTTCTGGAACGATTCTAGCCACAACCCCTTTATTCCCGTGACGACCGGCCATTTTATCACCTTCGGCCAGTTTTCTTTTGGTGGCGATATAAACGACAACTCTTTTTAAAACGCCGGCGGGCAATTCATCTCCGCGCTTAACACGATCGATTTCCTGTTCTTCTTCTTCGCTCAATTCGCGAATCTTATCGTTAAAGAAATTCAAAACATCTCTGGCTTGTTCATCGGCCGTAATATCTGACGTCGTCATCTTCGCTAGTTGATTTTTATCAATTCCAAAAATTTTACAAAGTTTTCTTTCTTTTTCATCTTCAAGAAATGTGATTTCTTGCTTGTAATATTCACGGATTTTGTAAATCGCCGCCATTTCCTTTTGCTTTTCAACTTTAGATTTACGGCCGCGTTCATTCCGTTGAAAAAGCTCAACATTGACAACAATCCCCTCAATCCCCGGAGGCAGAGTCAACGATGTGTCACGAATATCAGCCGCTTTTTCCCCAAAGATGGCTCGCAGAAGTCTTTCTTCGGGAGAAAGTTCTTTCTCACTTTTCGGTGTGACCTTGCCGACTAAGATATCCCCCGCTTTGACCTCTGCACCGATGCGTACAATTCCATCGACAGTTAAATCTTTTAAAGCCTCTTCCCCGACGTTAGGGATATCACGGGTGATCTCTTCGTTGCCTAAACGTGTTTCACGGGCCTCCACTTCAAACTTCTCGATATGAATAGAAGTAAATTTATCTTCGCGAACGATTTTCTCGCTGATCAAGATGGCATCCTCAAAATTGTATCCTCGCCAAGGCATGAAAGCGACAAGGATATTACGCCCCATGGCAATTTTTCCGTCCTTGGTCCCGATCCCGTCAGCGATCACCTGGCCAGCTTCGACATATTCCCCTAGTTCGACAATCGGTTTTTGATGAACGCAAGTATTGGCATTGGATCGTTGAAAATTCCGTAAAGAATAAACGGCCTTTCCGATGACGATTTCTTTCCCATCGACTTTCGTCACTTTACCGGCTTCTTTCGCGACAACAACAACTCCAGAATCCTTGGCAACCTTCCCTTCGATTCCTGTTCCGACATACGGAACTTCCGTCACCATGAGAGGAACCGCTTGGCGTTGCATGTTCGATCCCATCAAAGCGCGGTTTGCGTCGTCATGTTCCAAAAACGGAATCATCGCCGTTGCCACAGAAACCAATTGCTTGGGAGACACATCCATAAGATCCACTTTATCCGGGTGGATCCGAGGGAAATCTGTACGATAACGGCAGGCCACATCTTTTTCTTGAAATTTACCCTCTTCATCGATAATGGCATTCGCTTGAGCAATATTCTTATTTTGATCAATGTCGGCCGTTAAATATTCGATTTTTTTCGTGACCTTGCCTTCAACTACTTTCCGATAAGGAGTTTCGATAAAACCTAAATCATTTACGCGAGCGCAAGTCGTTAAAGACGCAATCAAACCGATGTTTGGACCTTCTGGGGTTTCAATGGGACAAACACGTCCATAATGGGTGTGATGAACGTCCCGGACTTCAAAACCCGCACGTTCTCGCGATAAGCCGCCAGGACCTAAAGCACTTAAACGTCGTTTATGCGTCATTTCCGCAAGAGGATTCACCTGATCCATAAACTGAGACAATTGACTGCGGGCAAAAAAATCTTGAATCTGATTGGAAAAAAGACGGGAATTGATTAAATGATGGGCCGTTAAATTTTCAAAATTGCTCATAACAACCAAACGTTCCTTAATCGAACGCTCGAGTCGTGCTAAACCGATACGGACCTGATTCTGGATGAGTTCTCCGACGGTTTTCACGCGGCGATTGCCCAAATGATCGATATCATCAGTTTCTCCGCGGCCATCGCGCAATCCCATCAAATACGAAATGACTTTGACAACAGTAGCAATGTCCAAAATACGGTTCTCAAGCAAAACCTCCATCCCTAACTTGCGATTAATAATATGCCGCCCGACTTTACTTAAATCATAACGCTTAGGATCAAAAAATAATCTGAAGAATAAGGATTCACCAACTTCCACCGTTGCCGGTTCGGTTGGACGCATCTTACGATAAAAATCTAAAAGGGCTTCATCTTTATTGGTGGTGTGATCCTTGGCAAGAGTATTTTTAATTTTATCAAAGTCAGCGCCGAACATCTTTTGCATATCGTCATTGCTGGAAAGCCCCATGATCCTTAAAATCTGTGTCGCTGGGAAATTCCGGCGTCGATCCACATAGGCAATCAAAACATCATTCAAATCATATTTGATTTCAAACCAAGCACCTCGAGAGGGTATAATGCGGCCGTAATAAATGCTTTTCCCTGTCGGATGGGTTTCTTCTTCAAAGGAAACTCCCGGAGGACGCTGTAATTGAGAAACCACAACTCGCTCATCCCCATTAATAATGAAGGTGCCTGTCGGCGTCATGAGAGGGAAATCGCCGAAATAGACTTCCTGTTCTTTGATATCAATCGGGGTAATGAGTCGCAGCTTGACCTTGAGAGGGGCTGAATAGGTCATCCCGCGGCGTTGACATTCATAAAAAGAATATTTTTCTTTCCCGAAGTTGTAGCTCATGTACTCGAGTCGAATCTGCCCGTCATAACTTTCCAAAGGAAAGACTTCACGGAAGATTTCTTCGAGCCCTTGATCATTCCGCTTATCCGAGGCGAGATCTCTTTGGAGAAAATCCTCATAAGATTTAAGCTGGAGATCGAGTAAATTCGGAAGTTCAAACGTGTCCTGAAATTTACTAAAATCCTTAATCTTCAATTTTTTCATAATAGGGAACAACCTTCTTTATAGAAAATCTGTGGATTTTCTTATTGGTTTTTGTTCTGAAGATTTAAGATTATTTTAATTCGACTTGAGCACCGGCTTCGGTGAGCTTCTTGGCGAACTCTTCTGCTTCTTTCTTAGGCATGGCTTCTTTGATGGTCTTCGGAGCGGCTTCGACTAAATCTTTCGCTTCCTTGAGGCCTAAGTTGGTCACGGCTCTGACTTCCTTGATAACGGCAATC
>CAZAPN010000056.1:0-9786 GCA_964487145.1 uncultured Planctomycetales bacterium
AAGCTGTTCGACAAAGTTGACGTTTGTGCCTTTGGGTGCAAATGTCTCATGATATCGGATGATGCGACCCAAGTTATTTACATCAATATTGGCAAGACCGTCGACAAATATGACCGTATGCGGAACCCCGGTATTAATAAAGTGGGCATTTAAAAGGCGCCCGTTGATATCGATGGGAATCGCTTCTTTATAATCTTTGGGGGCACTCAAGGTGATTGTCGCAAGTTCTCCCTTGGCATCCGCATGCACAATTCCGGCCAAGGTTTCCATGGTGAATCGATTTTTTCTTGATTTGAACTTCGCGATATAGGCCGCCATGCAGCGGGCCCCGTTTCCGCACATTTCCGCTTCAGAGCCATCTGAATTAATGATGCGCATCTGAAAATCTGCCTTCTTTGAACGTCCCAAAATCAGTAATCCATCAGCGCCGATTCCGGTTGTTCGTTCGCACATCTTAACCGCTCGGGCATGGACATTTGTTGATTTTAGGGCGTCGATAATCACAAAATCATTACCCGCCCCGGACATCTTTACAAAAGGAATTGTTTTCATTTTAAAAAACCAGGAATTCTTTCTCTTCGAATCAAATCATCGAAAGTTTCTCGTTTACTGACGACATAAAATTTTTTCCCTTTAACCATCACTTCCGCCACCCGGCCCCTGGCGTTGTAGTTGCTCGACATGGAATATCCGTAAGCTCCCGCGCTCATAACAGCTAATAACTCGTTTTGTTTCACTTTGGGTAATAGTCGTTCTTTGGCCAAAAAATCCCCGCTTTCACAAATGGGCCCAACGACATCGACAATCTCTTTTTCTGTTGTCGTTTGCTTTAGAGGGGTAATCTCATGATAAGCGCCATAGAGCGAAGGTCGAATGAGATCGTTCATCCCCCCGTCGACAATCACGAATTTTTTAAAACCGTTATCTTTGACGTAGAGAACTTTTGTCACGAAAATCCCGGCATTACCGACAATGAAACGGCCCGGTTCCATGATGATCTTACAGGATATCTTTTTAAGAAGAGGCAAAACGGCTGTCGCAAATTGCTGGGCCGTTTGAGCGGATTCATCCTTGTAAATGATTCCCATCCCCCCTCCGATATCGAGGTATTCCACGTCGATGCCTTGCCGCCTCAAATTCTCAATAAAAACAATGACCTTTTGGATCGCATTAATGAACGGCTGGCTTGTCACGATTTGAGATCCAATGTGGATATGGATGCCATTGATCCGCACATTCGAAAATTTTTTTTGTGCGCTTAAAATGCTTTGGGCCGATTGCAAATCAATCCCGAATTTATTTTTTAATGTTCCGGTTGTGATAAATTGATGGGTTGCTGCCTCCACATCCGGATTGATGCGAATGGCCGCCTGGGCCTTCTTCCTTAGACGCTTTGCAACCTTATTGATCTGTTCCAGTTCAGGAAGAGACTCCACATTAAAGAGTAGAATTCCTTTTCGAAGGGCCAGTTCTATCTCAGATTCGGTTTTTCCCACCGATGCATAAACGATTTTTTTAGGATTCGCCCGTAGTTTGAGGGCTTTACGAAATTCACCCCCGGATACAATGTCGATGCCAGCCCCTTCTTTTAAAAGAGCTTTAATGACAGCGAGATTGCCGTTGGCCTTCATCGCATAACAGATTAAAGGATTGACTGATTTAAAGGCCTCTTTAATTTTGCGGTAATGATCGACCAATGTTTTATAGCTGTAAAGGTAAAAAGGTGTGCCGACGGCTTTGGCAATCGAGCTGACCTTTACCCCTTCGCAATACAGATCATCGCTTTTAAACGTGAAATCATGCATGAAGCTTACCCTTCCATTGAGAGAGTTGTTTCTTTACCAGAACCGGATTCGTTGAACCAAAAGATTTCTTATTCTGCACAGAGATGGTCGGTTCAAGGATTTTTTTCACATCCTCTTTAAATAAGGGAGAATATTTCTTCAAGTCCGAGAGGCTGAGGAAGTGAATACTTTTTCCCTTATCGATGCATTCTTTGACGATTTTGCCGACCACGTCATGGGCTTCTCGATAGGCCAATCCTTTTTTGATCAAATATTCCATCATATCGACCGAAAATAATAATTCATTATGGATTTTTCGTTCGATTGAATTCTTTTGGACCTTTAAACTGGCAAATAGCGCTGAAAGAACCTGAAGAATTTCTTGTGCAGAGTCCATCGATTCAAAGAGTGGCGGTTTATCCAATTGCATGTCTCGGTTATAGGTCAAAGGTAATGCTTTCATGAGAGTCGTTATCTCGACAAAATTGGCTTGAATCTGCGCGGCTTTTCCTCGAATCAGTTCCAAAACATCCGGATTCTTTTTATGCGGCATGATGGAAGATCCGGTACAAAACGCCCAATCGATATCCACGAAATGAAATTCTTGGGTAGCCCATAAAATGAGATCTTCCGCTATTCGTGAAAAATGGACACCCAGAATCGCAAGCGCGGCCAAGATTTCCATGACAAAGTCTCGGTCACTCACGGCATCCATGCTGTTGGGATTTACTATCGAAAAACTCAGTTGTTTGGCCACAAAGTTTCGGTCAATCGCAAGTGTTGTCCCCGATAACGCACAGCTTCCTAGCGGTAAAACGTTAATCCTTTTAATCGCATCCGCCAGTCGCGCTTTATCCCGTTCGAGCATTTCCAGATACGCCAGCATATGATGCGCCAATAAAACAACTTGGGCTGATTGAAGATGCGTATAGGCTGGGATAATGACGTCTTTATTCGATTCCGCAAACTTCAGAATTGATTTTTGCAAAGTTGTGATTTGCGAGTCGAGATTTTTTAACTCCGTTCGGCAGTAAAGCCTTATATCCAAAGCGACTTGGTCATTTCGCGAACGTGCAGTATGCAATTTGTCCGCGTTAGAACCAATGAGCTTTTTCAAAACGTTCTGAACGTTAGTATGAATATCTTCAGCTTTCATATCGTACGCAAATTTACCGGTTTTAATTTGACTAGCGATTTTTTTAAGGCCCGTAATGATTTTCTGGGCATCATTCACCGGAATAATCCGACATTTGCCAAGCATCTGAGCATGCGCGATGCTTCCTTCGACATCATGAATGGCCAACCGTTTATCATAGGCAATGCTGAATGTGAAATGATCAGCCAAGGCGTTTGTGCCTTTTTGAAACCGGCTTCCCCAAAGTTTTTTTGTCATAGGGCTTCTCCTATTGACTTTTCTTTCGCGAATGTATTAAAGTGGTCAATATTCGTTTTGTTTTCTGAATGTCTGACCCTTGATTGTATAAATTTTAAAAGGGCATTCCCCAAAGTTTGATGAACCCTTCGGCCAATTTTTGATCAAAAATATCTTTTTTCCCGTAAGTGGCCAGTTCTTCCTTGTAACGTGAATAAGGAGATTTTCGTCCGACAGGAACACAGTTTCCTTTATATAATTTTAATCGGATAACTCCAGTAACCCTCTCTTGTGTTTTCTCAATATATTTATCTAACTGAGCCTTTAAGGGAGTTTCCCATAATCCATAATAAATTAATTCGGCATATTTTTGTGAAATGCCAAGTTTATAATGCAAAGTTTCTCGGTCCAACACCAAACTTTCTAGTTCTTGATGTGCTTTTAAAAGAATTGTTCCTGCCGGTGCTTCATAAATTTCCCTTGATTTAATCCCGACTAAACGATTCTCGACCATGTCCACCCGTCCGACACCATGCTTTGCCCCCATTTGATTAAGTTGAGCTAAAATGTCCATGGCTGAATATTTCTTTCCGTTAATTTTGACAGGGATCCCTTTTTCAAAATCAATCGTTAGATATTCCGGTTTGGCCGGAGCTTTCATCGGACTTGTTGTCATCTGATAAACATCTTCCGGAGGTTCGACCCAGGGGTCTTCCAGAATCCCGCATTCAATGCTGATCCCGTAAGAATTTTTATCAATGCTGTACGGGCTTTTTTTGGTGACATCGATTGGAATTTTTTTTTGTTTGGCGTAATCGATTTCTTGTTCTCGGGTTTTAAATTCCCAAATGCGTACAGGGGCAATAATTTCCAACGTTGGATCGAGCAGTCGAGCGGTCACTTCAAACCGGACCTGGTCATTGCCTTTGCCGGTGCACCCATGGCCAATCGCTGTTGCTTTTTCTGAATGGGCGATTTGAACCTGATATTTGGCAATGAGAGGTCGCGACAACGCGGTGGCCAAAAGATACTTCCCTTCATAAACCGCGTTCGCTTTTAAGACTGGAAACACATAATCCTCGATGAATTCTTTTTTTAAGTTGAGGACATGCACCTTGGAGGCCCCGGTTAAAAGTGCTCGTTTTTTGATTTTATCGAAATCTTCACCCTGGCCGACATCGGCAATAAACGCAATAATGTCGTATCCTTTATCCTTCAGCCATTTGATGGCACATGAGGTGTCGAGGCCGCCGGAATAAGCTAAAACAAGTTTTTTCATTTTTTATCTCCAGATAGAAAGAGTAATATCGCCTTTTGGACATGCATCCGATTTTCCGCTTGGTCAAAAACAATGGAATGAGATCCGTCAATCACATCGGATGTGACCTCTTCATCCCGATGTGCAGGTAAACAGTGCATAAAAACAAAATCTTTGGCTGCCAATTTAACAAGATCCGAATTAATCTGGAACCCTTTGAAATCCTGAAGCCGTTTTTGGGTTTCCGCTTCTTGTCCCATACTTGTCCATACATCGGTATAAATAATATTGGCTTGGGCTATTCCTTCTTGCGGCGAATTCGTTAATTTAAACGTTAAACCGTTCGCCTTGGCCAATCCTTGGGCATTTTTAACAACCTTTTCTTGCGGTTCGTAGTTGACCGGGGTTGCGACCGACATATTGATCCCCGTTTTTAAAGCACATAACATCAGAGAATGGCAGACATTGTTCCCGTCACCAATATAGGCAATCGTGATCCCCTTTTTCTTGCCGAATTTCTCCCGGACCGTAAAAATATCTGCCAAGGCCTGGCAGGGATGGGACAAATCCGAAAGTCCATTAATAATGGGAATGGTCGCATATTTGGCCAAATCAAAGATGTCTTGATGTGAGAATGTCCGCGCGACAATGAAATCAACATAGCGCGAAAGCGTCATCGCCACATCCGCTGTTGTCTCCCTCTTCCCTAAATGGATTTGGTCCGGCCCTAAATACAGACAATTCCCGCCGAGCTGAAAGGTCCCGACTTCAAAGGAAACCCGCGTCCTATTCGAAGGCTTTTGGAAAACCAAAGCCACCGATTTTCCTTTAAGGGCCGAAGCGTATTTCTTTTTGTTCTTTTTGACTTTCGCCGTTAAAGAAAAAATGGTCTCGATTTCCTTCGGCGATAAATTATTGATGCTAATCAGATCCCGTTTCAATTTAACCTCGACTTTTTAATGACGTGCAATTTATGTCACGAAGTGATCATAAATTGCATGCAGGAATTAACTTTGACTGTCCTGATTGTCCGGACTATCAAAGCATTGATATTATTAATTGAAAAAGCAGCTTATTATAACACCGTTATTGAAAACAAAATACAGCACGAATTACTTTATCGTTTCTGAGATTTTATTCAGAGCTTTTTCCAAGATGAATAAGGCCTTGTCGCATTGTTTTTTGGTGACGATGAGAGCCGGCATTAATCGTAACACGGTTTCATGCGTGCAATTAATAATCAGCCCTTGGGCCAAACATTCTTCGGCGACTGTTTTTCCTGGAAATTTTAATTCGACACCGATCATGAGGCCTTTGCCACGAACATCTTTGATGTAGCTGTGTTTTTCTTTTAAAAGATTCAGTTTTGCCATGAGATAAGTTCCCATGGTTTTGGCATTTTTCAGCATTTTATATTGCTCGATCGCTTTAAATACACCCAAGGCGGCTTTGCAAACCAAAGGGCTTCCGCCGAATGTTGAAGCATGCATTCCCGGCTTTAGGGTATCTGAAATTTCTTTTTTAACAACCATGACCCCAATCGGTAATCCACCGGCCAGGGCCTTGGCTAGTGTCATGACATCCGGAGTAATCCCATAATGCTTAAAACAGAACATTTCTCCTGTTCGGCCGATGCCGGTTTGAACTTCATCGAAGATGAGCAAGAGATCTTTTTCGTCACAAAGCCGTCGAACTTCTTTCATATATTCATGGTTCGCCACATTGATTCCGCCTTCTCCTTGAATCGGTTCCATGAGAACAGCAATTGTTTTCTCAGTAATGGCATTTTTAAGGGCCTGGATATCGTTAAAAGGAACAGTCTTGAAACCTTCGGGAAGTGGACTAAAACCTTCCTGATATTTTTTCTGCCCTGTCGCGGTCAATGTGGCCAGTGTTCGGCCATGGAAGGAATTATCCATGGTGATGATTTCATAGCGCGTTCCTTTTCCATAAGCCCGAGCTAATTTAATAGCGCCTTCATTCGCTTCCGCCCCGCTATTACAAAAAAAGACTTTCCCGGGGAATGACCATCGGATAATTTTTTCCGCCAATTTCGCCTGGTGTGGGTTATAAAAAACATTTGGAATATGGATAAGTTTTCCGATCTGGTCCCTGACCGCGGATATGACCTTCGGATGACAATGTCCGACATTGGCAACACCCCATCCGGGGAAAAAATCAAGATACTTCTTCCCATCGATATCAACCAGTGTCATCCCTTTGCCTTTTACAAAAATCGCCGGCAAACGGGTATAGGTTGATAAAACATATTCGCTGTACGCGTTAAATATTTCTGTCTTTTTCATTTTGAATTGATTTTAATGGGATAGTTAAATTATTCTTTAAGGATCTGAGTTCCCACGCCGCGATCCGTAAAGATTTCAAGAAGCAACGCATGAGGAATTCTCGCATCAATGATGTGGGCTTTCCGGACACCTCCGCGTAAAACATCTAAGCAGGAAGTGACTTTGGGGATCATGCCGCCCTCGATAATTTTATCTTTAATCATTAAATTGACCTGGTCAATCGTTGCGGTCGAAATAAGCGATCTTGGATCATTTGGATCCCTCATAACACCCGGAACATTTGTCAAAAGAACAATCTTTTCGGCCTGTAAGGAAACAGCAACCGCGCTCCCCACCTCATCGGCATTAACATTGTGGGGTTGCTTTTCCTTGCTAATTCCCATCGGAGACATGACAACGATATGGCCGCGTTTCAAATGGTTCAAAATAACTTCCTGGTTGACGTCAGTGATGGTCCCGACAAATCCCAGGTCACGCTCGGCTTTTTTCTTTTCGACATAAATGATATTTTCTTCACCCTTAAGGCCGGTGACGTCTCCTTTTAAGGATTTGATTTCAGCGACGATTTTTTTATTGAGCTTGTCGAGCTCTTCGGTCACAATTTTTAAGGTTTCCGCATCTGTCACACGAATTCCCGCATGAAACTCGGCTTTCCGACCGCTTTCTTTAACTCGCGCGCTGATATGAGGCCCTCCTCCGTGAACAATAATCGTGCGAATCCCCACATAACTTAAAAAAACAATGTCCTCAAGGATGATTTTGCGAATATTATCGTCATCCAAAATGCTTCCGCCGTATTTAATCACAAAGATTTTCTGGCGGAAGGCATGAATGTAAGGAATCGCCTCCACTAAAACACTGGCTTTTTTAATTATATTTTCCATTGATATTCACGTATTCGACGGATAAGTCCGAGGTATAAACCGTCGCGGCTTTGTTGCCGAGTTTTAATCCGACACGGATCTCAATTTCTTTTTTATCAAAAGGACTGAACCCGATCTCCATAGTTTTTTCTGAAATTTTTAAGCCCAACGATCCCACGGCTGCGGCGACTCGCCCCCAATTCGGGTTGCTTCCATACGCTGCGGTTTTGACAAGAGGAGAATTCGCAATCGCAAAACAAATTTCTTTGGCTTGGGTTTCTGTTTTTGCGCCCTTGACCGTAACCGTAATAAATTTTGTTCCCCCTTCGGCGTCCAGAACGATTTTTTTAGCGAGATCAACACAAACAAAAGTTAATGCGTTACAAAACGTTTCAAAATTTTTTCCAGATGTTTTGATAGCTTTGTTGCCTGCCAGTCCGCTTGCCATGACGGTCGCCATGTCATTGGTGCTCATACATCCGTCGACGGTGATGGCATTAAAGGATTGGTCATTCGCGCGTTTCAATGCCAATTTTAACATGGGCTTTGTGATCGCGACATCGGTTGTGATGAAACCTAACATGGTTGCCATATTCGGGGCAATCATCCCGGAACCTTTGGCAATACCCGCGATTGTAATCATTTTTCCGTCAATTTTAACTTGGACCGCGATTTCTTTGGTCGCAAGATCTGTCGTCAAAATGGCTTTGGCCGCTTCATGACCTTTGTGCTTTCCTAAACCCCGAATGAGTTCCGGGGCTGCATTATGGATTTTTTCATACGGAAGCGGGCGGCCGATAATTCCGGTTGATGCGACAAACACATGCCTTTCGTCAATCTTCAAAAGTTCGGCAATTCGTTCTGTCGAACGTTGCGCGACTTCATCGCCTGCTTTCCCGGTATAGCAATTGGCATTTCCGCTGTTAATAACGACCGCTTGAGAAACATTTTTTTTAAGCCGCTCGATGGTTAAAACAAGCGGAGCCGCTTTAATAGAATTTTTGGTAAAAACACCCGCTGTTATGGCCGGAACTTGGCAGAAGATCAACGCCAAATCCGGTTTTCCTGAACGCTTGATTCCAGCGGATAAGCCGTTGGCTAAAAAACCTTCAGGAGTTGTAATATCCCCTTTAATGATTTTCATGAGATCCTGTCCTTAAATCATGCTTTTTGAAAAACAGCCATCAATGCCTAAGCTTTCCTTGAATCCTGAAAGGATATTCATGTTCTGAATGGCCTGGCTTGCGGCCCCTTTCATCAGGTTATCAATGGCAGACGTAATCACGACCAGTTTCTGGTCATTACTTACGACCAGTCCGATATCGCAAAAATTGGTATAGTTAACGTTCTTGATCTCCGGTTGCACCCCTTCATCCAAAATCCGCACGAACTTTTCGGTCTTATAAAATTTTTTATACAGATTTCGCAAGGTTTCGGATGAAATCGCCTGTGATAGCTGAACATAAATGGTTTCTAGAATTCCCCGGTTCATTGGCAAAAGATGCGCCACGAAGTTAACAGATATTTTTCCCTTAGAGATATTCGATAAATACAGCTCAATTTCCGGGGCATGTTGATGTTTTAAGACTTTATAAGCCTTGAAATTCTCGTTCACTTCACCAAACATAAGGGATAAAGATGGCTTTCGCCCCGCACCGGAAACGCCTGATTTGGCATCGATGATAATTGATTGAATTGATTTGGTTTTTGAAACGATCAAAGGTGCCAGTCCTAAAATCGCTGCGGTCGGATAGCACCCGGGATTGGCGATTAACGAGGCCTTCGTAATGTCCTCTCGATAGAGTTCTGGTAAACCATAAATTGCTTTTTTTAGATTATCCTGGTCTGTGTGTTGATGGTCATACCATTTTTGATAAAGGGAAAGTCGATGAAAAATAATAAAGTAGCGGTATTGATTCCTTGTTACAATGAAGAGATTTCAATTGCAAAAGTAGTAAAAGATTTAAAAGAAGATGTTAGCGATGCAGATATTTATGTGTATGATAATAATTCATCAGACAATACGGTTAAAGAGGCAAAAAAGGCAGGTGCTATTGTTAGATTTGAAAATAATCAGGGAAAAGGTAATGTTGTAAGACGAATGTTTGCAGATGTAGATGCTGATATCTATGTAATGATTGATGGCGATGCTACATATGATACTAAAACAATAAAAAATATGATTGAAAAATTAGAAAATGAA
>CAZAPN010000057.1:0-6563 GCA_964487145.1 uncultured Planctomycetales bacterium
AGGGAAACCCCGGATCGTTGATAAAAGCACCGGCAACATTATCAAGCGGATTGACAACAAAAGGGCCTTCCAAATGTATGAAGACTATTTCGGAGAAGAAGCCCATAAAATCGTCGCTCAGCCGGGCAATCTTATTTCAAAATTATATCCCCTGGGAATCTTCATTGAAAAAGACCATCGTTATTTGGTCCGAAATCTGATGGGGGTTCTTCCCGACGGAAGCCTCGTGTGCCAGGGAGATGTCCCGCAAGGATCCCAGGTCTTTTTAATGATCGGCAACAAAGAATTTTGCCGAGACTCAGCGCTCGAAGCCGCCACCGAAGCCCGCCTCAACCTCGGAGACAAACAACCACGTCTCATTATGATTTTTGAATCCTGGGAACGATATAAAATTTTAGGGGCTGGAGCAGCCTTGCAAGAAATCCAAAATGTACGAGAAATTCTTGGACTGGCCCCGCCTCTTCTAGGGGTCTATTGTCTCCAAGAAATCTTTCCTTTTAAACTATCCAACAACTTAGGGGAAAGCCATATTCAAAACAACTCTTTTTCTGTTTTCACGTTAAGTATAGTATAATATCTAAAAATAAAATTTTCAGAACCCCATGAGCATCCATACCATTTATTCTCTCTTTGCCATTGCCGCCGGCGGAGCGATTGCTTTTTTGACCTACTCCATCATCAAGAAATCTGAAGAAACGGATCAGCTCAAGACCTCTCTCAATAAACTGATGCGCTCATTTAATGATCTTGATGAACAAGCGAAACTTATCGTGAAGACCGACCTCGCCCTCAATCGAGCGCAAGAAGAACTCGACAAGCGATTGTCCGGGCTCAATGCCCTTCAAAAAGCTTCGCGTCTGATCAGTACCACCTTAAACGAAGATGAGATCTTTCATCCCTTAAATGAATCTCTGTTGAAAGAATTAGGTTTTAGCAAAGGGCTCATCTTGATGTTTGATAAAAATCATGAGTTGTATTCACGCGTTGTGATCGGATTCGCCGGAGAAAAAGTCACCCAAATTATTTCAGCCCTAAAAAAAGGCAGCCCATTAGAACCATTATTAAAAGAGAAGACCATCATCTCGTCTTTAAATCTTTCAAAACCCAAAAGAGAACATCTGGTTGAACTGTTTGGGGTCGAAAATTTCGTCATCAGCCCCATCCTTTCTCAGGCGGGGGTTACCGGAATCCTCTTTTCCGGGAACAAGTCTGGCGTCTCTTCCATTACCGAAGGAGACCAAGAGTTGATATCAATCCTCGCCAATCAAATTGGACAATCTTTAGAGAATGCAAATCTCTTCGAACGTATTTATCGTTCCCGACAAGAATTGGAACTCAATATCCAAGAAAGAACCAAAGAATTGGCCTATGCGCTCGAGCAGGTCAAACGAGTTAGCAAAATGAAATCTGAATTCGTTTCGGCCGTCTCTCATGAATTGAGGACACCCCTCACCTCGATTAAGGGATATGCCTCTCTTCTGATTGCCGGAAAAATCGGACAAATCCCGCCGGAGGTCAAAGAACGCCTTGAAAAAATTAACAAACATTCTGACAACTTGGTAAAGTTAATAAATGATCTGCTGGATGTTTTGCGTATCGAATCCGGCCGCGTTGAAATGCACTTTGATGAGTGTAACGTTTTGGGTCTCATCGAAGGCATCCGGGATCTTCTCACGCCTCAAGCCAAAGAAAAAAATATTCAAATCAAAATCAATGTCGCCCCCGAAACGCCAAAAATCTTTGTCGATGTAAGCCAGCTGGAACGGGTCTTCATTAATTTGATGGGCAACGCATTAAAATTTACACCTCAAAACGGGACCATCACGGTAACAGCGAAACCGGATAAAGAATCCGTGCTTTTTGAGGTGACAGACACGGGTATCGGAATTGGGCCCGAGGAACAGACGCGGTTATTCACCGAATTTTATCGTGTTGATAACGAAATCAATAAAAACGTCAAAGGGACCGGGCTTGGCCTCTCCTTGGCCAAGAATATTGTCCAAGCACATTTAGGAAAAATCTCAGTGAAAAGCAGGCCTCAGGAAGGGACAACGTTTTATTTCACCATTCCTATAAAAAGGCCTGAAGATAAAATTTAATTTTTTTATTTTTTCACCTAGTTTTTGAAGTATACTTGCTCAGAATTACAAAACGGATGACGACCTTAATTAAAAAAGGAACCCTGTTCTATGCTCAGAGAAAGAATCTTAATTGTTGATGACGATGAGGACATTCTTGATGTCCTTAGTCTTGCCATCTCAGAACACTATGACGTGATTAAAGCCCATAACGGCCAAGAAGCTCTCACCATTATTCAAAGTAAAGCTCCTAACTTGATCGTTTCTGACTATATGATGCCTATTATGGATGGCCGAAAGCTTTGCGAAACGCTTAAAAAGGACATCCTCTTGCAGCACATTCCCATTATCATGCTAACAGGCAAGGGAGAAATCAAAGACAAAGTCGAAGGGATTGCGTCGGGAGCAGACGATTATTTGGTCAAACCCTTTGAACCCGAGGAATTGCTGGCCAGGATCCGGATGATTTTACGCCGGACCGAACGCAGCCTGGATGCGAATCCCCTGACGCATTTGCCCGGAAATGTCTCCATCATGGAAGAATTTCAAAAACGGATTGATAGTCAAAAGGATTTTGCCGTCGGGTATGTCGATATCAACAAATTTAAATCGTATAACGATAAATATGGTTTTGAACGCGGGGATGGCGTTATCCGGGAAACGGCCAAAATCCTGATCCGCTGTGTGAAAGAATTCGGTAGTGCCGGGAGTTTCATCGGCCACATCGGGGGGGATGACTTTGTTTTTGTGACTGGCGAAGAGGCGATCGAAAAAGTTTGCCAAAAAGTGATTGAAGCGTTTGATACCCTTTCTCCCTCCTTTTATAGTGAAGAAGACCGCAAAGCCGGCTATATTATCACCCGAGACAGGCAGGGTCATGAAGAAAAATTTGCGATCCTTTCGATCGCCATCGGGATCGTGAGTACCCATGTCCATAAAATCACTCATATTGCCCAGATCGGAGAAATTGGGGCAGAATTGAAAAAATACGCCAAAAGCCTCGCTGGGAGCACCTACGTCCACGACAAGCGAAAAAATTAATTTCAAAAGTTTGAGTTAATATATGTCAAATTCGTTTCGCATTTTTATCCGCGGATTGCTCGCCTGTGTTGTGCTGTTTGTCCTGGCGGTCCACGCCAAAACATATATTTCCCCCTACTTTGCGCACCAAGGTCTGCTTTTGACAGAGAAACACCGGTTCGATGAGGCATTGTTTTTCTTAAATCTTTCCGCTTTTTTAAACCCTCAACAGGCCAAAGTCCATTATCATCTCGGAAAAATCTATCTCGCCAAGGGGATTCCGTCTTTTGCCGAGCGAGAGCTCAAAAAATCATTGCAACTCAAACCTCAAATGTCTGAGGCCCTGTTCCTTTTAGGAAAAATCCATTATCAAACAAAACACTATGAGCCCGCCCTTGAAGAATTAACGAAAGCAGCGCGGTTAGAACCCTACAATACGGAGATCGTTCAGTTGATCGAGGAGATTAAAAAAATTTTTGTGACAGACCAAATCACAAAGGCCGCCCAACTGGCTGGTGAAAACAAGCGAATTCAAAGCAAAAAAATACTTCAAAATGCCGTTAAAATGACAGGGGAAACATTTCTCAATTTATTTGTCCTTGAAACAGAAAACCTTCCGTCGAAAGACATGCAAGCGGAAATCGGAAAACTCCAGATCCTTTCCCGACTGCCGAGTGAAGAAGACTGGCAAAGTTACCAATTGATAGGAAATTTATATTTGGAAAACCTTAATTTTAAACAAGCCATCGATTATTACAAGAAATCGTTGTCCCAAAACCCCAACAGCACCTCCCTTCACCATAATTTAGCCATTGGCTTTTATCTCAATAACCAAGTCGATAAAGCCATTGAAGAATATCGGATCGCACTTTCTTTTGAACCGGACAATAAATCCATAATTTACGGACTGGCGCGTTGTTTTGAATCAATCGGGCTTCGGCCCCAAGCCTGGCATCTTTACCGATATCTTTTTTCTCATGCGTTTGAAATGCCCTATATTCACATCGACATGGCACGACTCTATCAAAAACAGTTTAGTCAAAACGAAGAAAAGAAATCTTTGCAAGAAGCTTTGGACCTGGCGCGTCGCCGTCTTTTAGTGAATGAGAAGGACCCCGTGGCTAAACTCACCTTCAAGAAAGCCAAAGAACTCCTCGAAAAACTTCATACGGAAAAATAAATTTTATTTTAAAAAGCGTGGGGCCATCCCCGCCTTCTGGCGGGGATGGCCCCACAGTTATCATCCCTTTATTCTACCCTCTACGGCCGAGGTCCCATAATCCCATTGGCCACTTTAATGAAATATTGATTGGCAATATCATGGGTTTTGGGAAGAAATGTCTTAAACGAAACCAAAACAACAGTCGCGACAACCGTAAAAAGCAATAAATACTCAACAGCTGTTTGAGCGTCCTTATCCTTCAACACATCCCTTGTCATCATCGTATTCTCCTGCTTCAAATATAACACGGCCTTAAACTCTCTGCAATAAAACCATTGGGTAGTCTTATAACGCCTACTTTGTTAGAGACTTTAAGAACAAAATTGCGGCTTTAGGATCCGGTGCGCCAAAAAAATAACTGGCTGTTGCCAAAATATTCACCCCGGCCTTGACGGCTTCGGAGGCTGTTTGCGCGTTGATCCCTCCATCAATAGCGATGTCTTTGGGAAACTTGGCTCTCAAATCACGGATTTTAGGTAAAACTTCTGGCATAAATTTCTGTTTGGCAAATCCCGGATGAACCGACATGACCAAAACACCGTTAATATCATCAAGGACGCCATCAAGACACAAAGGCGTTCCGGGATTGAGCACCATAAAAACCTTTTTCCCCAATTTTTTAATTTTTGCAATATCTTTTTGAACAAGGGCAAGATCGATTTTCTCGACAGACCTTGGGGGAATACGGAAATCCTGCTGCGGAGCAACTTTTAAGGCACCATAACATTCCGCGTGAATAGAAATGATGTCAGCCCCCGCATTGATAAAATCTTCAATGTACATCCCAGGATTTTCAATCATCAAGTGCGCGTCGATGGGAAGTTTGGTCAATGGGCGAATCGCCTCCACGATCAGAGGGCCAACCGTAATATTCGGGACAAAATGGCCATCCATGACATCAACGTGAAACAAATCCACGCCGGCTTGTTCGGCCCGAATAATTTCTTCGGCTAGTCGCGAAAAATTCGCGCAAAGAATGCTAGCACTAACTTTGAGAGGAGTTTTCATTTAAACAGCCGTCGTTTTCTGTGATTGACCACTGAAATCCCGATATAATTTAAAAACAAAAACAAGCCAAAAAATTGTCAAGACTGAAGAAAATATCCCCATTAAAAGCATCGAAAGCCCCATCATCAAAGTCGCAAAAAATGATGTGACGGGGACTTTCAGGATCGCGACTATCAGCGGATTAACCGAAAGAAGAAATCCAAAAATAAAATAAATAACGATCATGATTAATCCTAAAAGTAAATTGTACCCGACAAATCGCCAGAAATAAGGCTGAATGACCTTTCGGCTGTGACAAAGCGCTAAATTTCCTTTTTGACCGTCTAACAACAAGGCATACGCCGAAAACGCATAAAAAATACTAAAAACAATTCCAGGAATAATCAAAAGCAACATCCACAGAAAAACTTTGACAAAAACGATTAAAGAGACCCAACAGAAAGGCCAAAAAAACTTTGTGCTCTCTTGATACATGGCAAATGGAGAAATCACTCCTCCCTGATCTGCCTTATCAATAGCCCGGATGGCTGTAATCTGCCAATAACACGTCAAAATAATACTCACTAAAACATAAACAATCATTACAGGCAGGGATTTCTGGGCAAAAAGCTGGAGGATCGATAACGGTAAGTTAGCGATCAAAACAATGAAACAAAAAGGAACCCAATTTTTTTTAAAGAGCGCCCAAGTTTCGCTAAAAATTTCAGAAAATCTTTTTTTACCGTCGGTCATATGACCTCCTTTTAATGAGCCCGCAACTTACGGATGAGTAAAGCGAAGAACGTAAGTTGCGAGGCGAATTAACCCCGAGGAGTGAAACGACGAGGGGAAACTTTCGCTTACTGTCGAAATCTCAGCTAATTAACTATAAATTTATCTGCCCTACCACCTCAAGCCTTCTGTATATCTTGTTAAGGCTTGAGTAAGATTCTAAACAGCTTATGTCACTTCAATGAGCCGGCAATTTACGGATGGCGGTCAAAGACCGCTTAAACGTAAGTTGCGAGGCGAATTTACCCAGACTGCTTGATTTTTAAGCAATCTGCGATGATTACCTCCAAACACTCGGAAGGGGGGAAACTCTGTTTTATCTTTCCTCTCCCTTCGGTCGAGGTAATATTTCAAACAACTTATGCTCGCTATCGCTCCATAAGTTGTTTGAAATCTAATGCGCAGGAAGAGAGTTCCCCGCATTTTCTATGTTTAAATTAAGGAATGCGGGATCCCGCCTTCCA
>CAZAPN010000057.1:6573-9776 GCA_964487145.1 uncultured Planctomycetales bacterium
TCTCCTCGCTTAAAAGCTCGGAGTAAGACTTTGAATAACTTACGTTCGTTAACACTCCGTAAGTTATTCAAAGTCTAATGCGCAGGGTGGGAGTTGAACCCACACGGGTTGCCCCACACGCCCCTCAAACGTGCGCGTATACCAGTTCCGCCACCTGCGCGCTAATAGTCAGAAGAAAAAACAAGACCTGATTTATTATACATATGAGGAAAGAAAATGCAACGTGGAATCTCTAGCAAAAAATTTTGCCAGAAAATCTATTTCCCGACAGAAGATCCTATGGCCGCACCGATAAATGCTTGAAAAAGAGGATGTGCCTTGTCCGGCTTGGATTTAAATTCCGGATGGAACTGACACCCTACAAACCACGGGTGGTTTTGCAACTCAAGGACCTCGACCAAATTGCTTTCCGGATTCCTTCCGGCAAAGACAACACCCTTACTCTCTAAATCCTTTTGATATTGATTATTGAACTCATAACGGTGGCGATGGCGTTCTGAAATTGTTTCTTTCTTATAGGCCAAAAAACTTTTTGAATTCTTAAGCAACTTACATCCATAAGCCCCCAACCTCATCGTTGCGCCGAGATCTTTGATCATCTTTTGCTCTTCTAAAAGGCTTATGACCGGATATTTTGTTTCTTTATCGAACTCCGTCGAGTTGGCCGTCTTCCAGCCACAGATGTTCCTTGCGATTTCAATGGTCGCGACCTGCATCCCCAAACAAATTCCAAAAAAGGGAATCTGATTTTCCCGTGCATATTTGACAGCCAGGATCTTTCCGGCAATGCCGCGAGATCCAAACCCTCCGGGGATCAGAATTCCCTGAGAACCCGCCAAAAGCTTTTCGGGTTTACCTTTTTCCAGGTCCTCGGAATCAATTTTATTAATGATGACCCTGGCATCATTCGCTATCCCACCGTGAATCAAGGCCTCATAAATCGATTTATACGCATCCGGAAGAGTAATATATTTTCCGACAACAGAAATCTTAACTTCTTTGGCGGGATTTTTAATGCGGTCGACAACAAAATCCTGCCAGTCTTTTAAATCCTTGTCATCACTTTTAATATTCAACCGTTTCAAAATCAAATCATCCAATCCCTGCTTTTTATATTCAACCGGGACCTCATAAATGCATTTCACATCTGCCGCCTCGATGACCGCCTCTCGGTCGACATTGCAGAAAAGCGCAATCTTATCACGTTCTTCTTTAGAAATATGTTTTTCGGTGCGGCACAAAAGGATATCCGGAACAATCCCAATTTCTCTTAATCTGCCGACACTATGCTGTGTGGGTTTTGTTTTTTGTTCTCCGGCGGAGCGAATAAAGGGAAGCAACGTCACATGAATATTGAGCGCATAATGAACCCCTAATTCCCATCGCAACTGACGAATCGCTTCCAAAAACGGCAAACTCTCAATGTCGCCGACAGTCCCTCCGATTTCAACAATCGTCACATCCACATCGCGGTCGTGAGCGACTTTCTTAATGCAGCGCTTAATCTCATCGGTAATATGAGGAATGATCTGGACTGTTTTCCCTAAATAATCACCTCGCCGTTCTTTGGTGATCACCGAATAATAAATCTTACCCGTTGTGATGTTATTGTCTTTTCCGACTTGGGCGTTGGTAAAGCGCTCATAATGGCCCAAATCTAAATCTGTTTCTGCCCCATCATCGGTGACATAAACCTCACCGTGCTGAAAAGGGTTCATGGTGCCTGGATCAACATTGATATAAGGGTCACATTTGATCAGCGCCGTTTTTAATCCGCGCGCCTCCATGAGCTTCCCGATGGACGCCGAAGAAATCCCTTTGCCTAAACTCGAAACAACTCCTCCCGTCACAAAAATAAATTTACTCATAGGTCACCTTAAATTTTCTAAAAGATATTTACTTTTGGTTTTAGGAATATTGACCGGATACTGGCCACTAAAACATGCGTGACAAAAATTCTTGGAATCTTTCATGACTTTGAGCATCCCTTCGAGACTCAAATATTCCAAGGAATCAACTTTAATAAACTTTCGGACCTCGTCAACCGTTTTGTGATAAGCAATCAGTTCCGTCTTGCTTGGAAAATCAATTCCATAAAAACAGGGACTGACGATCGGCGGGCAACTGATGCGCATGTGAATTTCTTTCACCCCGGCATCTCTCAACTCTTCAATACGACTGCGGCTCGTCGTTCCCCTGACAATCGAATCTTCGACGATGATGATCCGTTTCCCATCGAGAACATTGCGTATCGGATTGAGCTTGACCCTCACGCGGAATCCGCGCAAAAATTGAGACGGCTGAATAAACGTGCGGCCGATATAGTGGTTGCGGATCATGCCCATTTCAAAAGGCAAACCTAACTCGTGAGCATATCCTAACGCCGCATAATTTCCTGAATCCGGAATCGCCATGACAAAATCGGCCTTCACCGGCGATTCCTTAGCTAATTGTGCGCCAAGACGCTTTCGAACCTGATACACATTGTCTCCGAAGATATTGCTGTCGGGCCGGGCAAAATAAATGTTTTCAAAAATACAGTGGGCCTTAAAAGGCGCAGGGGTATTTTTTAAAAATTCTGATTCGATCTTGTCTTTTCGTATAAAAACAATTTCTCCCGGTTCAATTTCCCGAATAAACTTTGCCTTGATAAGATCTAAAGCACAGGTCTCACTCGCTAAAACAAAACTCTCATCCAGTTTACCTAAACACAATGGCCGAAATCCTTGAGGATCACGAGCGCCGACAATGGTGTCTCCGACAAGAAAGACAAGCGAAAAAGCCCCTTGAAGCTGGCTTAACACCTCCTTAAACCAACTCTTGATTTCCCCGTTTTTACTTTTCACCAAAAGATGAACAATGACTTCGGAATCCATGGTCGTTTGAAAAATCGCGCCGTCCTCTTCCAAGCGGTCATGGAGTTCTTGCGTATTAGTCAGATTCCCATTATGCGCAATTGCAATCGGACGTTTTTTATGAGTCACCAAAAACGGCTGTACATTTTTAGCCGTACTCGAACCGGTCGTCGAATACCGCGTATGGCCAATCGCAACACGCCCTTTTAAATTTTTCAAGTTCGATTCATCAAAGACATCGGCAATCAAACCTTGCTGCTTGTTCAAATAAACTTTTTTCCCGTCAAAGGTCGCAATGCCGCAGGACTCCTCCCCGCGATGCTGCAACGCATAAAGCCCCAAAAACGC
>CAZAPN010000058.1:0-9684 GCA_964487145.1 uncultured Planctomycetales bacterium
TCTGACTCGGCTTCAAGGGGCTCGTCAAGAAGCCAAGATATTTTTTAAAAATTGTCCCCAAATCTTTAAGATCTTTTCGTTGCTCTTTTGTCAAATTAAAATCCCCCCCCATGTTCACAAGATGAGAATAAGACAATCGAGAAACAAGAATGATGAAATAAACAAACCAAGCGTCGATAACCTCATCAGGTATATTCTTTTCAAACCAATGGATATCCATCTGAACCTGATTTATCCAATTCTTTTGAAAAGAATCAATCCGCAGCGATGGGGATATGAAAGACAACCCTTTGAGCTGATCTAATCGAAAAAGACCTTTCTCCGGGCAAGATTCTTTCAAAATCTTTTTAAATTCGGCAAAATATCTCTGTCGTTTCACTTTTTTATCAAAACGCCTTCGAAAACCAAACTCAAGTAGTTTTAAGGTTGTTGCCTCCATTTTGAAATCAAACCTTTGTTCAAAACGGATAGCTCTCAACAAACGTGTCGGATCATCTTCAAAACTTTTTTTATGTAAAATTCGTATCGTCTTCTCCTTTAAGTCATCATACCCGCCAAAGAAATCAATCAATTCTCCAAACTCTCTATGATTGATCTGAACAGCCATCGCATTGATTGTGAAATCTCGACGAAAAAGGTCATCCTGGATAGTCCCTGGGCTGACAATGGGCAGGGATCCGGGAAAAGGATAAACTTCCTTGCGAGCTGTTGCCAAGTCCACTCTTAATCCAGAAGGGAAAATCAAAGATGCTGTCTTAAATCTCTCGTGAACAACAACAGAAGCCTGAAATTTTTGAGATAATATTTTTGCAAAAACGACCGTATCGGAATCTAAAACAATATCCAAATCAAGATTTTTTCGATTCAGAATCAAGTCGCGAACAAAGCCGCCGACCAAGTAAGCGTTAATCCCACGATGATCGGCTTCAGATCCGATCTCGCAGATGAGATCCTGAGATTTCTTCTCTAGTTTTCGAAAAGTAATTTTTTTCATCATATCCTCAAGGCCGAGGATGAAACTGTTTGTGAATCGACTTTAATCTTTCCCGATCGACATGGGTATAAATTTGTGTCGTTGAAATGTCTGAATGACCTAACATTTCCTGGACTGAGCGTAAATCCGCCCCATGTTCCAACAAATGTGTGGCGAAAGAATGCCGAATCGTATGGGGTTTAATTTCTTTCTTAATCCGGGCTTTCTTGGCATAAAATTTGATAATTTTCCAAATGCTCTGCCGGCTCATCTTTCGCCCTAAACGGCTTAAAAATAATGCGCCTGAATAATTCTGCTTAGCTAGTTTGGGAGGCAACGATGTTAAATAGTGCTTAACCGCCGTGCGCGAGCGTTTACCGATAGGCACAATCCTCTCTTTACGCCCTTTTCCCAAACAGCGGACATACCCAATATCCAGATTGACATTTTCTATTTTTAATTCAACCAGTTCCGAAACTCGCATACCACTCGCATAAAGAAGCTCTAAAATCGCATAATCCCGAAGATTCTGCCATCGACGCCCCTCTGCCATCTTAATCATGGATTCGATTTCCGCCGCAGTAAGGACCTCCGGGACCCTTTTCCATAATTTCGGGGTATCCAAAAGACTGCTCGGGTCATCCCCCGAAAAACGTTCTCTGACCAAAAACCGATGAAACATTTTCAGGGCCGCCAAACTCCGACAAATCGAGGTCGTAGCCAACCCATCCCCTTTTTGTTTTTGCATATATCCTTGAATATCTTCGCGTTTGATCTGGTTGGCGTCGGAAATTCCTTTCCGGTTAAGATAAATCGTATATTTTTTTAAATCACGCTGATAGGCAAGAAGCGTATTGGATGCCAATCCGCGTTCAACCGAAAGGTAATTCATAAAGTCTTCGATAAATTGTTTCATAGGATGTATCGAGTCCTCTTCAATCTTTTCAGGGCTTCAAGGCGTCCTTGATCTGCTCTATAGAAAATGATTTTCTTACGACCTTATCAATTCTTTGCGTATCCAATTTGATCGTGGTGAAATCAAAAGACAAGACCGGAGCACTTAAAGCATCGTAAAGCCTTCTCGCGGCTTCGAGTTGCTGTCCAAGAGCAGAACTCTTTAAGTCGTTCAATAAATCTTTCATTTGTTCTAATTCAACAATCGCCTTATTCAGTAAAAATAATTGCCTTTTACGATTATCCGAATTTTCCTCAAGACTTGTTGCAAACTCCCCAAACCAAACCTTCCAAGAAGCGTAGTGATTGGCATACAGCTCCTGGAGGGTATATACTTTTTTAGGATATTCCATCGGCTCTAGGACCGGGACCTCCATACTTTTTGTCTGATCCACCTTCTTCTTGCGCGTAAATTTCCGACGAACGGTCTCACAGCCACTGAGAACAAGACTCGAGGAAAGAACAAAAGTCAAAAAGACAATAATAAAATAATTGATTTTTCTTGAGCCATCAGAATTCCTCATAAATCCTCTCCTTTAATTATTTTTTTAAAATCCTCTTCGTTTAAAACCTTAACTCCTAACTTTTGAGCTTGAGAATATTTTGACCCGGGATTTTTGCCAACCACAACAAAATCTGTTTTGGAACTAACCGAGGAAACAATACGTCCTCCCAAGGTCCTGACAATTTGAGAAGATTCCTCGCGCGAATAATCGTTTATCTCTCCCGTAAAAACAAAACTTTTTCCGTTGAGCTTTGAGTCGGCCTTGGGACGGCGTTTGGGTTCTGAAAGCCGCAAACCAGCTTTTCGAAATTTCCCAAGAAGCTTTTTAGTCCTCGACTGACTAAAAAAATGATCTAACGACTGGGCCATGATATCACCGATTTCATGGATTTTGACAAAGTCTTCTTTCTTGGCTTTAAGAATTTTATCTAAACTCCCAAATTGTTGGGCCAAGCTATCGGCGGCCTTTTGACCGATATTGCCAATGCCCAATCCAAATAAAAAACGCGACAAAGGCTGATTCTTGCTTTTTTCAATCGACGCCAAAAGATTGGCCGCTTTCTTTTCAGCAAAAAGGTCTAAAGACATCAAATCATTTATTCTTAAAGAATAGATATCAGCTAAATCTTTCACCAAACCCCTTTCTAAAAGCTGGCCTACAACCGACTCTCCCATCCCTTCGATATCCATGGCACCCCTCGAAGCAAAATGGACCAAACTTCGCTCCAGTTGTTTTGGGCATAACGAATTCAAACACCGATAAGCGACTTCCTCCTGTTTTTGTTTCACGACCGGTTCACCACACGATGGGCATGTGGAGGGGACCCGAAAAGAAACGTAGGTTTCTCCTTTGGACTCGATCACTTTAACAATTTTAGGGATCACATCTCCCGCACGTTCGATCAAGACCCGGTCTCCCTCTTTCACGTTCAATCGTTCAATTTCATCAAAATTATGGAGAGTGGCGCGTGAAATCGTCACTCCGCCACATTCAACCGGTGCTAATTCAGCCACAGGAGTCAACACCCCTGTCCGTCCCACTTGAACGACGATGGATTGAATGATCGTCGTCGCCTGAGAAGCGGGAAACTTATAAGCCACTGCCCATCGGGGGCTTTTGAGTGTAGATCCTAACCGACGTTGTTGTTCTAAAGAATTGACCTTAATAACGACACCGTCGATATCATAGGGAATTTGATTCCTTTTATTTTGGTAGGACTGACAATAGTCGATGACCTGATCGAATGAGTCGCATTGGCGGCTCTCCGGATTCGTGCGGAAACCCAGTCCTTTAGCTGAGATTAAAAATTCCCATTGTGTGGCATAGGAACGTCCTCCTTCGAGCAGACCAAAAGAATGGATAAAACAATTTAAGTTCCGTGAGGCCGTGATCCTGGAATCTAAAAGTTTAATCGAACCGCTGGCGGCATTACGCGGATTAACGAATAATTCTTCGCCCTCTTTTAATTTGCATTCATTCAAATTTTCAAAACTCTTTCGATCCATATAAATTTCACCACGAACTTCCAATCGTTGAGGAAGGGAACCTTTATCTGCTTTTAATTTTAGAGGAATTGAGCGAACGGTCTTTAAATTATGGGTAATATCCTCGCCGGTCATCCCATCACCCCGGGTCGCCCCTAAGACAAAAAGACCGTTTTCATAAGTCAAAGCAGCACTGACTCCGTCAATCTTGAGTTCAGCGACAAATTCAACCTTTTGGGTCCCGAGTCCCTTCAGGCACCGTTCGTGCCAGGCCCTTAATTCATCAATCGAATACGTATTATCCAAAGACAACATTTTCACCTGATGGGAAACAGGACGATTCCCTTCAAGAAGCTTAGCCCCCACCCTTTGGGTCGGCGAATCAGGCAAGCGCAAGGTGGGATGCGCTTCTTCCAATTTTAGCAACCGCTCCATCAGAACATCATATTCACGATCCGAAATGGTGGGCTCATCCAAGACATAATAACGATAATTATGTCCTTCAATTTCTTGGGCCAGATGTTGAATTTCTTTTTTCACTTCTATGTTTTTCATAACAAATCAGGATCCGAATTCTAATCGTGTCGCCAGGAGACGTGGCAACCCTGCCTCCAGGATTTTTCTCTGAGCTTCCTTGATTTGATACGGGATGCGTTTGATCTGCAATTCCTGTCTTTGCGTATCATAAAGACAAAAGCTAGCCTGCGGGTTGCCGTCCCGTGATTGTCCGACACTTCCGACGTTGACAAGGTATTTCAATCCAGATTGCAAAAGAATTTTTCGATTCGTCTCTTCATTGATACTTTTTCCGCTTTGAATAAAAATGCGGGGGGCATGGGTATGTCCAATGAAACACATATTTTTCTTTAAACACTCAAAACTCGAAGAAGCATCAACGTTATCAAAAATATAATTAAACTGATCAGGCTCGTTCAAAGAGCCGTGCGTCAAAATAAAATCTTCAGTTTCCAGTGTCAGTGGCAGCCCTTCTAAAAATATTTTCTCATCAGGCGAAAGAATCTTTTGAGTCCAGACGACGGCTTCTTTCGCATAAGGATTAAAACGCTCCGTGGTCATTTTATCCGCAACCGCCCAATCATGATTGCCCGCAATACAAGGGATTTGATTTTGACGGATATAATCGATGCACTCCTTAGGGTTTGCCCCATATCCGACAATATCTCCTCCACAAAACACCTGATCAATCTCCTCCCTTTTCAACGAAGAGATAACAGCCGTCAAGGCTTCCCAATTTCCATGAATATCAGAAAAGATTGCGTAACGCAAAGTCTTCTCCTATCGACGGATATCGAACCCCAGGAATTCACCCCGAGCAGGTTCTGAACTGATAACTTTATCAATAATATATCCGGAAAAAGTTTGGTCTAAGAAATCCAAAAATTGGTCGATGTTTTCCTCGGGGCCTTCTACGATCATCTCGACTTGTCCATTACTCAAATTTTTGATCCAGCCTCTTAGGTCCATATCACCGGCATACCGAGAGGCCGTGTAACGAAAACCGACGCCTTGAACAGTCCCACGATAAAACACATGTACCCTTTTCATGAGGAATATGACATTAACGATATCGGATAAAGAAAAATCGGGGAGATGGGATTTGAACCCATGACTTCAACGTCCCGAACGTTGCGCGCTAGCCAAACTGCGCTACTCCCCGTTTATATTTTCTTAGATTTTTCAAAGGTCTCAGTCGTGAAGTTAACAATAACTGACTGAGGGTTTAGTTTATCATTTCCCTCTATATTCGTCAAATTGAATAATCCACAAATAGAAGGAAATACATGGGCAGGAAAGATTAGAAAACAACGGCAAGACTAAACTTCTTTCACGCTAAAAGCGATTTCCGCGTCAGCCACAACCTTTTCTCCGACAAACGCTTGTGTCTTAATAATCCCTGTGTTCGCCAGAAATTTCAAGGTCTCCACTTCAAGTCTTAATTGATCGCCAGGCACAACCGGCGCATGGTATTTGACCGAAACTTTTCCCAAATAATACACCAATTTTTTACCGAACAATCCTTTTGAGTAATAAAAATAAACGCATCCCGCTTGGGCTAAAGCTTCAACAATCAGCACCCCTGGCATGATTTTTTCATCCGGAAAATGACCTTGAAAAAAAGGCTCATTCACGGTTACATTCTTAATCGCCACCAATTTTTCATTAGGCTTTAAATCAATCACTTTGTCAATCAACAAAAACGGGTACCGATGAGGAATAATCTTTTGAATTTCTTGGATATCCAGTTGCATAGAAAAACCTTTCTTTGATAAAAAGTTATTAATTAACGGATACCTAAACCACCATCGATTTGAATAATTTGTCCGGTCATATACTGGGCATCTTCGCTTAAAAGAAATTTGACGCAATTGGCCACATCATTCACATGGCCGATACGTCCCAAAGGGATTGTTGCAATCAACTTTTGTTTTTGTTCCGGGGTCATATTATCTAAAATTTCGGTTTCAGTAAATCCCGGAGCCACCGCATTCACCCGAACCCCATACGCCGCGACTTCTCTAGCCAAGGCTTTAGTAAAAGCATTAATCCCGCCTTTGGACGCGGAATAATTGACTTGCCGAGATAACCCGATGATCCCACTTAAAGAAGAGATATTGATCACATTCCCGCTTTTTTGCTTCAAAAACCCGATGATACACAGCCGCGTTGCGTTAAAGACTCCTGTTAAATTCGTTTCAATCACGTCATGCCATTCTTCGGGCGCCATTAACATCAAGGCCTTATCAATAATAATCCCCGCATTGTTGATGAGAATATCCAATTGTCCAAATTCTTTCTTAGTAAGTTCAACCCACTCTTTCACCGCTTTAAAATCCTTGATATCAGCACAAACGCTGAGACACCTAACCCCGCATTTCTCGACTTGAACTTTCAAATCTTGAGCGGCTTGTTGATTTTTGACATAATTAAAACTCACGTGACAGCCCTCGTTGGCCAGCATCAAAACAATGGCCCGGCCGATTCCCCGAGCACCTCCTGTGACGATAGCAACTTTATTTCTTAAAAATTTTTCTTCCATATGTTTCCTCAAAATTATTCGGTAAAACGTTTTAAAATGACACAGATGTGGTTCCCCGAAGGACCAAAATTTGTCACCATCACATGATTTAAGCGTGCTTTCCTGGCCTTGCCTGGGACATAATCTAAATCACAATGAGGATCTTTCTCCTGATAATTCACCGTCGGGGGAATAAAATCCTTATTGATCGCGCCCAGGGCAGCGGCTACCTGCAAAGCGCCAGAAACACTAAAACTCTCTCCGATCATCGACTTGACGGCACTAATCGGAATATGATAGGCCCGTTTTCCAAAAACATCTTTGATCGCTTCCGTTTCAATTTTATCCGCCATGGGAGTTGAGTTCGCGTTAGCACAAATATAATCAATATCCTCACAAGATAAACGAGCATTTTTTAATGCCGATCGAATGGATTCCTTTAAGCCGGTGCCTTGAGGGTTATATTTATGAATCCTAAAGGGGTCAAAACTGTAACCAAATCCGGCAATCTCAGCGAGAATTTTAGCCCCACGATTCTTCGCGTGTTCGAGATCTTCCAGAACGATCAAACAAGCGCCTTCTCCAAAAGTGATTCCATTTCTCCTTCGGTCAAAAGGACAGTTAATAAATTCATTTCCATTTTGAGATCCAGACAAAAACTTTAACGCATGAAAACCATAGAAGGTCGGCCGGCACATCTCTTCCACCCCACCGGCTAAAACAAGTTTAATGCGATCGAGAACGATGAAATCATACGCGTAATTGATGGCATCGAGGCTTGCCGTAAACCCTGTTGAGATGGTCGTATTAAATCCTTTGATGTTGTGCCAAATGGAGACCTGACTGGCGGGAGAATTAATAACCGTGTTGGGAAACAAAGCCGGATTCGTATACCTTGGCCCCTCGCGAAGGGTCACTTCATCGAAATCACTGATGCTTTTAACACTTCCCAAGGTAGAGCCGACCGAAACGCCCACGTCCAAAGTATTCTCTTCTGTGGTCTTAAAGGATGCGTCTTCCAAAGCCAATCGAGCGGCGGAAACCAAAAGTTTTGTACTTCGATCCAAAGACCTCAGACCTTTGGTGCCCATGTATTTTTCCGGCTGAAAATCCGTGATTTCACCGCCCTGTTGAACCAAAAACTCTGCCGTATCAAACAGGGAGATGGCCTTATAACCGATGCGGCCTTCTTCCAGACCCTGCCAGTAATCCTCTCGGCCGATCCCATTGCTGGCTAATACGCCGACCCCTGTTATAACTATGCGCTTCGACATATTTCTTAAAATCTCATCAACGTTTTAATTCGTTCAAAATGTATCTCGCCAAAATATCTGTTTCAATGTTGACTTTATCCCCTCGGGTTTTAGAACCCAATGTGGTGACGTCTAATGTGTGAGGGATGATATAAATTGAAAAGGTTGTCCCCTGAACCTCACCCACAGTTAAACTGATCCCGTCAATAGAGACCGAACCTTTCGCAACGACATATCGAATCAATTTTTTATCAATTGAAATCCGAAATTCAACATAATTCTTAAGCGTGATCTTATCCTTGATTACCCCAACCCCTTCGATGTGGCCTTGAACGAAATGTCCGCCCAAGCGGTCATTCACTTGCAGGGCCCGTTCAAGATTGACAGGGCTTCCCGATTTTAAATATTTTAAAGTCGTCTTCTCAATCGTTTCTTTCATAACATCAAAACTTAAGGCCCGGCCTTTTTTCTGGACGACTGTCAAACAAACTCCGTCGACGGCAATGCTGTCACCGATTTTCGTGCCTTGATGGACTTTTTTCGCTTCTAAAGTTAAAACGAAAAGATTTTTCTTAAAGTCGATCTTCTTAATAATCCCTTTTTCTTCAATAATTCCACTAAACATACTCATCCTTTAAAATTTTAAGAAATTAAGCGTTCAAATACCCCTCAATAAAAATATCCTCATTAATCTTATGGCAACAGACATTTTTCAGTGTTAACAAACGATTAATCTTTGAGTTTTTTAGCCCAACCACGGAGCTTAATGCTTTGGCATCCCCCATGATTTTAGGGGCCATAAAAATCCAAACTTTATCAACTAACTTTTCTTGAAAGGCGCTGCCAATGACCGAAGCCCCCCCCTCAATCAAAATACTACAAATTTCCAAAGAAGCTAATCGTTTCAAAAGCCACTTGAGGCGTATCCCTTGGGAAGTCTTCGGACATATTATGACATTAATCCCTTTTTTTTGTAAGATTTTCAACTTATTCTTATCTGCTTTTGTTGTCGTCGCGATAAAAATATCCTCGGGAGATGTTTTCTGAAAGAGATGGGAATCCAAGGGTGTCCTTAATCGGCTGTCTAAGACGATCTTTTTAATACGCTTAGTCTTTGACATCGCATTTAAATACGGATTATCTTTCAAAACTGTATTGGCTCCAACCAGAATCGCATCAAAATCATTTCGCTGACGCTGGGCAACGGCGCGCGCCTGCGCCGAGGTGATCCATTTGGATTCGCCGGCAACAGTCGCGGTCTTGCCATCTAGGGTTTGTGCGATCTTGGCGGTCACAAACGGCCGCTGTTTCGTAACATATTTTATAAACACTTCATTAAGCTGACGCAATTCTTTTTCCGCGACGCCACAGCGCACCTTAATCCCTGCGTTACGCAACTTGCGAACAGATTTACCGTTGGTCAAAGGATTGGGATCTCTCATCCCAATAACGACTTCCCGAATTCCACTTTTAATGA
>CAZAPN010000059.1:0-9493 GCA_964487145.1 uncultured Planctomycetales bacterium
AAAGGCGATCAGCCCACTCTAGGGGCTCTTCATTGACAAATGAGCGAAGTTCGCTATAATAGGGGATATTTTTCGGGCAATAATTCCGAATCATCAAATAACTAATAATATTAATATTGTAAGGGAAAGAGGATTGCAACATGAACAAAAAGACGATTAAAGATATTGATTTAAAAGGGAAGAAAGTCATTATCCGCGTTGATTTTAACGTGCCCCTCGATAAAAGTTTAAAGATTACGGATGACCGTCGTATTCAGGCCGCTGTGCCGACCATTCAGTATGTCCTTAAGAGCGGGGCTTCCAAAGTGATTCTGATGAGTCACCTTGGCCGGCCTGATGGAAAAGTTGTTAATGAGTTTAAGCTTGATCCAACAGCCATCCGTTTAGGAGAAATCCTTAAGGAAAGGATTCTTAAAATCGATGAGTGCATTGGGATTAGTGTGAAAGAAAAGATTACCAAATCTGTTGAAAAAGTCATTGTTCTTGAGAATTTAAGATTCCACTCTGAAGAGGAAAAAAATGATGCCAATTTTGCCAAAGAATTAGCTTCCCTGGCGGATATTTATGTGAATGATGCTTTTGGGACTGCTCACCGCGCCCATGCTTCAACCGCCGGTATTACGCAATATTTACCTTCGGTGGCGGGATTCCTTCTGGAAAAAGAAATCAATTATTTGGGAAGTGTTATCCATAATCCTAAAAAACCTTTAGTTGTCATTTTGGGCGGAGCCAAAGTTTCCGATAAAATTGCGATTATTGATAATCTTTTACCCAAGGCGGATGCCATTTTGATTGGCGGGGGCATGGCGTATACGTTCTTAAAAGCCCAGGGTATGAATATTGGAAATTCAAAACTTGAAAAAGATAAAATCGATTTTGCCAAAGGATTATTGGATAAAGCCAAGGCGGCTAAAGTGCAAATCGTTTTGCCTGTCGATCATGTCGTGACCACAGACATCCCAACAGCCAAAGATGTGAAAATTGTCAAAGATATTCCGGATGGAACCATTGCGGTGGATATTGGGCCCGAAACAACCAAGAATTTTGAAGCGGTTCTTTCGAAGGCCAAAACGATTGTTTGGAATGGGCCAGTAGGTATTTTTGAAACCGATGCCTTCGCTCAAGGAACTAAAGATTTGGCGAAATATATTGCCGGATTAAAAGGCGTCATTTCTGTCATCGGCGGGGGGGACACAGCGGCGGCCATCGCCAAATTCAATTGCGAAGAAGGGATGACCCATATTTCAACAGGAGGTGGAGCTTCGTTGGAATTTTTAGAAGGCAAAGTCCTTCCGGGGATTGCAGCGTTAAACGATAAGAAATAATGACAAAGTAAGAAGGAAGAAATATGCGAAAAAAAATTATTGCAGGAAATTGGAAGCTTAACAAAACCTGTGTTGAAGCCATCGAGCTTGTCACAGGCCTGAAACGAAAGCTTTATAATGTATCGGATATTGATATTGTTGTTTGTCCTCCCTATACAGCCCTTTCCGAAGTTTATGAAGTCCTTCAAGAATCCAATATGGCTTTAGGGGCCCAAGATCTCTATTGGGAAGATAGTGGGGCGTTTACCGGCGAGGTTTCGGCTCCTCTTTTAAAAGATGTGGGAGTAAAGTATGTGATTATCGGGCATTCGGAACGACGACAGTTTTTTCACGAGACGGACGAGACCGTTAATCGGAAAGTGAAGGCCGCTTTAAAATGGAACCTCACACCTATTGTCTGTGTCGGAGAAACCCTGGCTGAACGCGAATCCAATCGGGCCTTTGATATTATCCGGGTTCAAGTGGAAGAATCTTTGGAAGGGTTGACCCCCGAGGAATTAGAAAAATTGATTATTGCTTATGAACCGGTTTGGGCCATTGGGACAGGGAAAAATGCCACGCCCGAACAGGCGCAGGAAGTCCATAAATTTATCCGAAGTCTTTTAGTTAATTTGTCGAATGAAGAAGTGGCTGCCGGAATCCGTATTCAGTATGGCGGCAGTGTCAAACCGGAAAATACGGCTGAGCTCATGTCTCAACCCGATATTGACGGCGCTTTGGTGGGTGGAGCGAGTCTTAAAGAAGATTCGTTTGTGAAAATTATCCAGAATTGTTAAAAGGAGAGATGATCGTATGTTTGGTTTTGTTCTTTTTTTGCATACTTTGATTTGTGTGTTATTGATTGCTGTGATTTTGATGCAGTCAGGGCGTGGCGGTGGATTGACCGAAGCGTTTTCCGCGGCCGAAAGTATGTTCGGCGCTAAAACAAGTTCTGTGCTCGTTCAAGTGACCACTTTTTTGACGGCCGCGTTCTTATTAACGAGTCTGAGCCTTGCCTTTCTTTCTTCTCAAAAGGATAAATCCTTAATGATGGGAAGCGAGAGCCAACGGACCGTGGGGCAAGCCGTTGAGCAGCCTCTTTCTTCTCAAGCGACTGATCAAACTAAATCTGATGACAAAACACAAGTCAATCATACACAAGCACAGCCCACAGCCGTTCCTAGCGAGCCGAAGAATCCGTAAAATTTTGATCCCATTCCTTAAATCAGGAAGAAGTTCTCTCTTAGGGGTGAGCTTCTTCTTTTTTTTATCTTCTGGGGTATTCGCCGCTTCTGTTTTTGAGGATAAACACGGGGGAGAGCTGATTTTAGCCACGACCTCGGATCCCCGGTCTTTCAACGCGATCACCGCGAAGGAAACTTCAACGACGGCCGTAACCGGCCTTATTTTTGAAGGATTGACCCGGATCAACGGCGTCACAACCAAAGTTGAACCCAATTTAGCGAGTCATTGGGATGTCAGTCCCGATGGGCTTACATGGACTTTTTATTTACGCCGGGATGTCTTTTGGTCGGATGGAAATCCCTTCACCGCCGATGATGTCCTTTTTACTTTCCGTGATCTTATTTATAACGAGACGATTCCTAATTCCGCAAGGGATATCTTTACGGTTGAAGGAAAGATCTTCCGTATCGAAAAAGTCGACACCTATACGGTCAAATTTATTCTCCCCGTCAAGTTTGCTCCATTTTTAAACAGCATGTCCCAAGAGATCTTGCCTAAACATAAATTGGAAAACGCCGTTCAACAAGGAAAATTCAATTTTACTTGGGGCATCGACACTTCTCCGCAAGAAATTGTCGGAACAGGGCCTTATCAGTTAAGCCAGTATCAGCCGGGCGAACGCCTTGTCTTTAAACGCAATCCGATTTATTGGCGAAAATCTTCACAGGGAGAAACCCTTCCCTTTATTGATCGGATTATTTTTCTCATCGTTCAAAATCAGGATGTTTTACTTTTGAAATTTTTGGATGGAGAAATTGATTCGTGTCCCGTGCGGGGAATGGATTTTCCTCTTTTGAAGCCTTTGGAACGGAAAGAACGCTTCACGATTTATGATACCGGGCCAGCGTTCGGGAGCAATTTTCTTGTCTTTAATCAAAATACGAGGATCAATCCCGCAAATCAGAAACCATTTTTAGACCCCGTGAAAGCGTCTTGGTTCACGAATCTTGAGTTTCGAAAAGCGGTGGCCCACGCGATTGATAAAAAGCGCATTATTGAAATCCTGATGAATGGTTTAGGATATCCTCAGAATTCTTCCATGAGCCCCGCGAGCGGTTTTTATTATAATCCGAAAGTTGACCAGTATGACTATAACCTGAAAAAGGCAAAAGCCATTTTGGAAAAAGCGGGTTTTGTGGATCGGGACCAGGATAGTATTTTGGAGGACCCGCAAGGGCGTGAGGTAGAATTTAATTTGTATACGAATTCGGGAGCGGTAGAGAGATTGCAGATCGCGGCGATCATCCGCCATGATTTAGAGGAGTTGGGAATGAAAGTGAATTTTTTGGCCCTTGAATTTAATGTCTTAGTTCAAAAATTGGTTTCTGTGTATGACTGGGATGCCGTGATCATCGGATTGACCGGGGGGATTGAACCCCATTTTGGTAAAAATGTCTGGTCTTCCGAGGGGCAACTGCATATGTGGAACCCGAGCCAAAAAGAGCCGACAACTTGGTGGGAAAAAAGAATTGACCAAATCTTTAATGAGGCAGTTCAAGAATTGGATGAACAAAAACGGAAAATGCTTTATGATGAATGGCAGGGAATTGTTGCACGAGAATTACCCGTGATTTATACTGTTCTCGATGCCAGTATTTATGCGGTCCGTAATAAATTTGGGAATCTGCATCCCACGAGCTACGGCGGAGTTTTTCATAATTTAGAAGAAATCTATATCAAGAAAGCTTATCGGTAAAATGTTAATTTTTATTGTCCGAAGAATTCTGGTTGCCATCCCGTTACTCATCTGCATTTCGTTTTTGACCTTTTTATTGATCCAGATGACCCCTGGGAATTATTTTGATTCCTTGAAACTCGATCCCCAGGTCTCACCCGAAACGATTGCCCGATATGAACAGCTTTATCATTTGGACCAGCCATTGCTTGTCCAATATGGTTATTGGATCAAGGGTCTTTTGCATTTGGATTTTGGTTATTCATTCTTTTATAATTTCCCCGTTTCAAAAGTCATCGCTAGCCGTCTTTACAATACCTTTATTTTGTCTTTGGCGAGTTTATTGCTCACTTGGCTGGTCGCCATTCCCTTGGGGATTTGGGCTTCGGTTTCGCGGGGACGATGGATTGATAAGCTCTTATCGTTTTGTTCTTTTGCGGGGCTATCGTTGCCGAGCTTTTTCTTGGCCATGTTGCTTCTTTATTTTGCGAGTCAATGGGGGATTTTACCGTTAGGGGGGATGCGAAGTCCCAACTTTGAAGAATTGACTCCTTTAGGACAGTTCCTTGATTTTTTACGTCATTTAATTATTCCCACCGTAGTTATCTCCTTAGGCGCGATTGCGAGTCTTCAACGGATTATGCGAAGCAATATGCTTGATATTTTAAGTCAGCAATATATTTTGATGGCAAGAGCGAAAGGGTTACCAGAGCGTCGGATTATTTATCATCATGCATTACGCAATGCCATTAATCCATTAATTACGATTTTTGGATATCATCTTTCGGATTTATTAAGCGGTGCCGCTTTGATTGAAATTATTTGCAGCTGGCCGGGCATGGGAACCATGATGCTCACGGCTGTACGGGCGAAAGATGTCTATTTGGTCATGGCCGGGATGCTGATGGGTGGCGTCCTTTTGTTATTAGGGAATTTGATTTCTGATATTTTACTGGCTTGGGCCGACCCCAGGATTCGTTATGAAAAATAAACCTCAGCCTCAGAAGGCGCAAAAGCCATTGAGTGAATTTCAGATCGCCTTACGGAAATTCCGCAAGAATCGGCTTGCCTTTTTCTGTTTGATTGTATTGGGGCTTTTGTATTTGGGGGCCATCTTTGCTGACTTTTTGAGTCCTTATTCCTATAAGAATGAAGCAAGAGACTATTCTTATTGTCCCCCGACCAGTATTTATATTATGGACGACATCGGGCGTTTGCATCGGCCTTATATTCAGGCGACAAAACTCACATTTGATAAATTTCATAAGCGGGTTTATCAGCCTGATCGCTCTCAACGATATTCGATTCGGTTGATGGTCAGAGGGGACCGTTATAAATTATTCGGGCTTTTTTCAACCGATTATCATCTTTTTGGCGTTGATGAGCCTGCGCGGATTTATTTGTGGGGGGCTGATTCCCGTGGCAGAGATTTATTCTCGAGGATTTTGTTTGGAGCCCGGGTATCTTTATCGATAGGCTTGATTGGCGTCACGATTTCTTTTTTTATAGGACTTTTGGTTGGCGGTATTGCCGGATATTACGGAGGAAGAATCGATAATATGATTATGCGTATTTGTGAAATGTTTATGTTGATTCCGGGATTTTATCTTTTATTGGCCTTGCGCGCCGCTTTCCCTCCCAATTTGAATTCTTTGCAGATTTATTTATGTATTGTGGTGATTTTTTCTTTTATCGGGTGGGCCAGTTTAGCCCGTGTCATTCGGGGGATGAGCATTTCCCTTCGGGAACGGGAATATGTTTTAGCCGCGAAAGCCATCGGACGATCAGATTTCTCGATTATTTTCCGTCACATTTTACCCCACACGTTTTCTTATTCCATTGTCGCGGTCATGATGTCAATTCCCGGATATATTTTGGGAGAATCGGCCTTAAGCCTTTTAGGCCTGGGGATTCAGGACCCGCAGGCGAGTTGGGGAAATCTCCTGTCGGATGCGATGGGGATTGTTCATATCCAATTTGCCCCGTGGATCCTTCTGCCGGGGTTGTTTATTTTTATCACGGTCATCTGTTTTAACGTGATGGGGGATGCCTTGCGGGACAGTTTGGACCCTTTGTTAAAAGCTGAGTTGAAAAGTTAAACGGATTTTTAAAAATGATCTCTTCTGAATATTTATTGAATGTTCGAAATCTCACAATCCATCATCGCGATGGTGATCATTCGAAAGAGATTTTAAATGGGTTCAGTTTTGATATTAAGCCGTCAAAGATCGTCGCTTTAGTGGGGGGGTCCGGAAGCGGAAAAACAACCTTAGGGCTTGCGATCTTGCGGTTATTGGCCCCGGGTTTTTCGGTTTACAGCGGGGAAATCAACTTTTTGGGGTCGAATTTATTGACGATACCCACATCCCAACTTCAACAGATTCGGGGGAATCAAATTTCCATGGTTTTTCAAGAGCCATTAAGTGCGTTTAATCCTCTGTTGACAATTGGCCATCAAATCGAAGAGGTCTTGATTTATCACCTCCGGATGAAAAAGCAAAAAAGGAAAGGTCGGGTCCTTGAGCTCCTTGACATGACGGGGATTCCCGACCCCAAGAGAGTGGTTAGGAGTTATCCTCATCAATTGAGCGGAGGGCTAAGACAAAGGGCCATGTTATCTTTAGCCATCGCAACGAATCCGAAACTTTTGATTGCCGATGAACCCACGAGCAATCTGGATGTGACATTGCAGGCGAGAATTGTCGAGCTTCTTAAGAAATTGCGTCAGGAGTTGAAATTGACAATCTTATTAATTACCCATGATCTGGGATTAGTCACTCATCTCGCGGATGAAGTGGCAATCCTTTATAATGGCAAGGTCGTTGAAAAAGGGGTTGCCCAAGAAGTTTTTGTTCAACCGGAGCATCCCTTTACGGAACAACTTGTGAAAGCGGTGAGTGTCTAAATGCTACTCGAATTACGGAATGTTAAAAAATATTTCTCTGCGCCGCACCACTTAGGTTTTTCTCGAGCGGTTGTTAAAGCCGTCGATGGAATCAGTCTCCAGATCGCAGCTGGAGAGAGCCTGAGTTTGGTGGGAGAATCGGGCTGCGGAAAAACAACCCTTGGACGATTAATTTTAAAACTTTTAGAAGCTGATCACGGAGACATTCTTTTTAATGGCGTTAATATTACCCGTTTGTCCCCCTCAAAGATGCGTCCCCATCGCAAGATCATGCAGATTGTTTTTCAGGACCCCTTTAGCAGTCTCGATCCTCGTTTCACGATTAAAAATATCATTGCGGAAGCCATGGTCTATGATCAAACCAAAAATAAGCATGAACGATTTCAAAAAATTCGGGATGTTTTAAAAGATGTTCATTTGCCGGAGGATATCCTCAACAGGTTCCCTCATGAATTTAGCGGAGGAGAGAGGCAACGTATTGCGATTGCTCGGGCGCTCATTATGAAGCCGCAATTTCTTGTTTTGGATGAAGCGGTGTCTTCCCTGGATGTCTTGGTCCAAGATCAAATTATTAAACTGCTTGCCGAATTGCAGAAGAAATTTCAATTGACCTATCTTTTTATTTCTCACAATTTACGCATTGTGAAAGAAATCAGTCAAAAGATTGCGGTGATGTATCAGGGGCGGATTGTTGAATTAGCCCAAACCAATGAGCTTTTTCACCGACCATTAAATCCCTATACACAGGAATTATTATCCTCGGCTTTGGATTATCGATGTCCTGCGCGGGGGGAACAACATGTTTTTTCTAAAGATGCCAAGCTGGTTGATCAGGGGAATGGTCATTGGGTTCTTAAGTAAATAACGAAGGAGTTATTATGTCATTAGATTTTTGGAGGAAATTAAGTTATATCGCCGGAGTCTTTGCTATCGGAATTTTATTTGGACTTGTGATTTTTTCGGCCAATGTGGAGATAAAAGATTTGGACCTGTGGTTGCACCTCAAGATGGGCGAATTCATTATGCAACACGGTTATGTACCGGATGTGGACGTTTTGTCCTGCACGATCGCGGGAAAACCGTGGGTGAATCATGAGTGGCTGTTTCAGATCATCGCGTATCTCGCTTACAACTTGGGAGGCCCGCAAGGCCTGATTTCCATGCAGGTTTTTGTTGTCGTGATTACGTTTATTATGCTTTTATACTTGGGATATAACCGTGACAAACAATTTTTAACGATATTCCTGCTTTTGATGGTGATGCTGGTTTATCGCCTGCGGTTTACCATTCGCCCTGATATTTTTAGCCTTTTTTTCTTTATTTCGTATATTTATATTCTGGCGATTCATATCGGGAAACGATGGGCCCTGTACGCGCTATTTTTTATCCAAGTTCTTTGGGCCAATTTTCATGGATTTTTCTTTTTTGGGCCGTTTATTGTTTTGGTTTCCATCGTGTCAGAGTTTATCAAACGGCGTGTTAGATTGCCTTGGGAATGGAATGAAATAGGGCGATTGACAAACGAAGAATATAGCCAATTAAAAAAGATATTTGTGGCTGTGATTTTGGCCTCGCTTATCAATCCCTTGACCTTTGAAGGAGCTTGGTATCCGGTGGGGATCTTGATGCGGATTTCCGGAGAATCACGGATATTCTTTTCTTATATCCAGGAATTGCAACGGCCGATTCTCATGAACGATGTTTTCTCTCTGAATTACATTCATTATAAATTGATGATTGTTCTTTCGTTTGTGGCTTTTGTTTTAAATCGACGGAAAATTGATATAGGGGACTTTTTCATTTGGTGTGTTTTCCTTTTGATTTCTTTGGTTGCGGTCAGAAATATCGTCTTTTTTGCCTTTGTCGCTTATTTGGTCTGCATCACCAATTTTGGTAGTCTGAAACTTAAAGATGTTGTCCCCATCCAGATTTCCGACAAAACATTTCAGTATATCCTGGCGATTGTGGCGAAAGTTTGGCTGATTACCTGGATGATGAATGATGGGGCCGCCTTGTCGAAACAAGGGTATTTTGATTATGAGAATTTCCGGATGAAAAGTGAAATCGGCGGGATTACCCAGCGCAGTTACCCGACAGGCGCTGTCGATTTTCTGGCCAAGAATAAGGTCAAAGGAAATTTTTTCAATGATTTTAATTCGGGGGCTTATTTAATCGGACGATGTTTTCCCAATATCCGGGTTTTTATCGACGGGCGGACGGAAGTTTATGGGGCTGATTTTTTTAAAAGTTATCAAAAGATTTGGGATCCACAAAGCGATACGGCCTTGTTCGATGAGTATGTGAAAAGATTTAATATTACAGGGGCCTTGTTGAATTCTGTGACGATAGAACTTCCGTTAGGGT